>CANQGV010000024.1 GCA_947623475.1 uncultured Clostridia bacterium
GGCAAGATATTGCAAGAAAAATATTAGATGATAATGGTTTGCAAAAAATTAAAGTTAAATCAAGTGGTTCAATTCTTTTTGGTAATAGCTATAGCCATTATTTTAAAAAAGTTAGATTAAGAAGATTAACATGGAAGAAAAAATCTGTAGCTTCTTTAGCAATGGCTTCTCAAAAATCATGTTTAGCTATATTAGATAAAGAAGATGATCCAGATATGAAAACTAGAATTAAGTTAACACCAATTATTTATTTTGGACCAATAGCATTTATTCCATTAGTTATTATAGGAATATTACTTGATGTTATAATTATAAAAGCACAAACTCCAATATGTACAATAGTATGTGTTGTACTAGGATTTCTAATTTATTTAGCCTCATTTATAATGTCAATAAAAGTACTTAAAACTGAAAAGAAGGCACAAGATAAAGCATATGAAGTATTAAAAGAAAGTAATATGGCTACTGATGATGAGCTAGTAATGTTAAAAGAATTATTTAAACTTTATAATATTCAATATATCAATGATATGGTTATTTCATTATTAGAACTAATTTATAGAATTCTAGAAATTGTAGCTATCGTTCAACAAAACAGTAGCACATCAAGTGATTAAATTAAGATAAACAAGAAGCGAATGAGTTTAAATTCATTCGCTTTTATAATTATTATTTACAATTATTTGCTTTTTTGATATACTCTTTTTTATAAAATAATAATTTTATAAAGGAGAAATAAAATATGAAAATAGGAAAATATGCAATAACAATAGGAGAAACAATAAAAACTGGAATATCTTTAATATATACAAAACTCTTTTTTAGAAAAGCTAGATTAGTCAGAATGCCAGTAAGTATAAGAGGAAATAAAAAATATCTTAAATATGAAGAAGGATTTACAACAGGATATAGATGTAGATTTGATTTACCAACACAGACTAAGAAAAATTCAACTTTGGAAATAGGAAAAAATTGCATAATGGGAGACAATTGTCATTTCGCAGCATATGAAAAATTAAAAATAGGGAATAATGTATTATTCGCATCAAATATATATGTAAGCGATTTAAATCATGGAAACTACAAAGGAAAAGAATCAACAAGTCCAAAAATAGCACCTAATGACAGAGAAATTTCAACAAGCCCTGTAGAAATAGGGGATAACGTATGGGTAGGAGAAAAGGTTTCTATTCTACCAGGAGTAAAAATTTCACAAGGATCAATAATAGGAGCAAATGCAGTTGTAACAAAAGACATACCAGAATATTCAATTGCAGTAGGAATTCCAGCAAAGGTAGTAAAAAAATATAATTTCAAAACAGAACAATGGGAAAAAATATAATAAAAATAGTTTATGTACAGAGTGTATTTCGTAATGAAGTACACTCTAATTTTATTAAAAAATAAATTTATATTATTAGCTTTCAACTTTCGACAAGTTTTGTGAAAAAAATGTGTTATAACTAATTTAGTTAATTAAAATTTCTAAAATCAAATTTTTAATCAAAAGTTATTTAAAACTTTATTTTCAACTTTAATTATTTCTGAATTTTAATAATCCAAGTTAAAAAATCATAGAAAGGAGAAATTATTTGTTATCAATAGTAAAAAGCATGGCATTACATGGACTTGAAGGATATATTTTATCTGTTCAGGTTGATATTTCTAATGGTATACCATCATTTGAAATAGTTGGTTTGCCTGGAACAAGTGTTAAAGAATCAAAAGAAAGAGTAAAAATAGCAATAAAAAATTCAGGATATGAATTAAAAAGCAGAAAAATAATTGTAAATTTAGCTCCTGCAAATACGAAAAAAGAAGGCTCTATGTTTGATTTACCAATAGCAGTAGGAATACTTATTGCAACAGGATTTATAAAAAATGCAAACATAGGAAAAATAATAAAAGAAACTATATTAGTAGGAGAATTATCATTAAAAGGTACTGTAGAAAAAATAAATGGAATTTTACCAATTTGTATTGAAGCTAAAAAATTAGGAGTAAAAAGAATAATATTACCATATGAAAATGTAGAAGAAGCTAAAATAATAAAAGGAATAGAAATATTACCTATAAAAAATTTAAAACAAGTAGTAAACTTTTTAAATGGAGAAACATTAAAAATAGAAAAATCAAAAGAAAAAGTAAAAATATTAAAAAAGTATAATAAAGATTTTTCAGAAGTAAAAGGTCAAGAAAAGGTGAAAAGAGCATTAGAAATTGCAATTGCTGGAGGACATAACTGTTTACTAATAGGTCCACCAGGTAGTGGTAAAACGATGTTAGCCAAAAGAATACAAACTATTTTACCAGATATGACATTTGAAGAATCTTTAGAAGTAACAAAAATACACAGTATTTCAGGAAAATTATCAAAAGAACAACCTTTTATATCTACAAGACCTTTTAGAAATCCACATCATACAATCTCAAAAAATTCTCTATTAGGAGGAGGCAGAATTCCTAAACCAGGAGAAATTAGTCTAGCACATTTCGGTGTATTATTTCTAGATGAATTAACAGAATTTAATAAAAATACTATTGAAGTTTTAAGAGAACCATTAGAAGAAGGAAAGATAACAATAAGTAGAGTAGAAACTTCTATTACATATCCAGCAAAATTTATTTTAATCGCTAGTATGAATCCATGTCCATGTGGATTTTATGGATCTAAAAAAAATAAATGTACTTGCACACAAAGTCAAATAAAGAAATATATGAGTAAAATTAGTGGACCTATTTTAGATAGAATCGATATGTATGTAGAAGTAAACGAAGTAACATATGAAAACTTACAAGAAGTAAAAAAGGAAGAAACATCAGATGAAATAAAAAGAAGAATAAATAAAGCAAGAAAAGTCCAAATAAATAGATATAAAACAGAAGAAATCTTTTCTAATTCTGAGCTTACATTAGAACTCATAAAAAAATATTGTGATTTAAAAAAAGCAAATTTAAAAATATTAGAAAAAGCTTTTTATAAATTAAAATTAAGTGCAAGAGCATATGGAAGAATCTTAAAAGTGGCAAGAACAATTGCAGATTTAGATAATTCTAAAAGTATAGAAACAAAACATTTAGCAGAAGCAATACAGTATAGAAGTTTAGATAAAAAATATTGGGAAGAAAGAAAGGAGTACTAACATAAAACTTATAAAAAATAATGATATTGAATTTCCAGAAAATCTTAAAGAAATAAAAAATGCTCCATCTCTTTTATATACATTAGGAGATACAAAATTATTTAACACATATGGAGTTGCAATTATAGGTGCAAGAAAATGCTCTAAACAAGGGTTAGAATTAGCAAATAAATATGCAAAAGAATTAGCTGTACATGGAATAACAATTATTAGTGGTCTAGCAGAAGGAATAGATACAGCAGCACATAAAGGAGCATTAGAAGTTGGAGGTAACACTATTGCAGTTCTAGGTTGTGGATTTAATAATATATTCCCTAAAGAAAATGAAAAGTTATTTCTTGAAATAGTTAATAAAGGTTTGGTAATTAGTGAATACAATATAAATGAAAAAGCTAAATCAGAATACTTTTTAGAAAGAAATAGAATTGTAAGTGGCTTATCAATAGGTGTTTTGATAATTGAAGCAAAAAGTAGAAGTGGTACAAGTGTAACAGCTAGAATAGCTAAAGAACAGGGAAAGGAAATATTTTGCATACCTCATGCAATAAATGACATAAATGGAGTTGGAACAAATAAACTTATAAAAAAAGGAGCTAAATTAGTAACTGAAACAAAAGATATATTAGAAGAGTTTTCATTCATAGAATATAAAGAAGAAAAAATAAAATCAATAGAAAACAACAGACCAATTGTAAATAAAAAATATGAAGAAGTGTTTTTAGAAATAGGCGAAAAACCTATAGAAATAGAAGAAATATGTTATAAAACGAAAAAGAATTTTCAAGAGGTAAGTGAAACTTTGCTAATGTTAGAGATAGAAGGTTATATAAAAAAAGTAGTAGGAGGTTATATATGTATTATAAACAAATAATAGGAAAAGAAGGGGAAGAAAAGGCTTCTAAATATTTAAAAAGAAAGGGATATAAAATTATAGAAGAAAATTTTAAATGTAGAGAAGGAGAAGTAGATATTATAGCAAAAGATAAAAATACAGATTTAGTATTTGTTGAAGTAAAAACAAGAACAACATCAAAATATGGTACTCCAGCAGAGGCAGTCAATCAAATAAAAAAGGAACATATTCAAAAAGTCGCAAGATATTACATATTAAAGAATAAATTAATAAATAAGGCTATTAGATTTGATGTAATAGAAATTTTAATAGGAAAAACCTGTCTTATACATCATATAAAACAGGCTTTTTAAACTTACCATTTTGAATTTTCACTAATCTTTGCATAATTTTTTAATTTTTCTGAAACTAAATAATTTATCGTACCAGCAGGGAAATTACCATCTTTGTCTTTCTTTCCTGCAGGAACTCCAGTTAAAATTTCAATACCTTCTTCAATTGTAGAAATTGAATAGATATGGAATAATTTATTTCTAACTGCTTCAATAACTTCATCAGATAATTGTAGGTTTTTAACATTTTGTTCAGGAATCATTACTCCATGTTCACCATTTAGACCTCTCATTTTACAAATTTGGAAGAAGCCTTCAATTTTCTCATTAACTCCACCAATTGGTTGTATTTTACCTTTTTGATTAACAGAGCCTGTAACAGCAATAGATTGATTGATAGGAATGCCAGATAAACTAGAAAGTAAGCCGTATAATTCTGTACTAGATGCACTATCACCATCAACGCCATTATACAATTGTTCAAAACAAATACTAGCTGTTAAACAAAGAGGGAAGTTTTGAGCAAACATTTCACCCAAATAACCTGTTAAAATCAGAACACCTTTTGAATGAGAAGAACCAGAAAGTTCAACTTCTCTTTCAATATTTATAACTCCACTTTTTCCAGTATAAGTATTTACTGTTATTTTTGCAGGCTTTCCAAAAACATAATCACCAATTGATAAAACAGTTAAACCATTTATTTCTCCGACTTCAAATCCAGAAGTATTGATTAGTAAAGAATTATCTTTTATCATTTCAAGGTATCTACTATCATATTTTTTAACTCTTTCAATACGTTCTTGTAAAGCTTTATTTACATGCTCAGGTTTTATTACTTTTGATCTAGAAAGTTTTGCCCAAGTAGATGCTTCACCAACAATTTGTGCAAGTTCTGAGAAACGAGTAGAAAGTTTGTCATTGCTACCAGAAAGTTTTGTAGAAAATTCTACAATTTTTCCCATTGCCTTTTTATCTAATGGTAGTAAATCTTCTTGTTCACAGAATCCATGTACAAAACGAGCTAACTTAACAGCATTTTCATCTGTTATAGGAGCATCATCTTCAAATTCAACTTTTATTTTAAATAGTTTTCTAAAATCAGAATCTATTGATAAAAGTGTTTGATAAATACTATCATTTCCAATAAGAATAACTTTTAAATCAAGAGGTATAGGCTCTGGTTTTAAAGCAATCATTACCATAGAAGAATTCTGATCTTGAGGATTTTCAATACCTATTTGTTTAACTCTTAAAGCCTTTTTTAAAGTTTCATAGCAATATGGATTGCTAAGTAAATCTTTTGCTTGAAAAATAATATAACCACCATTTGCTTTTTGTAATAATCCTGGTTTTAACATTGTGAAATCAGTTTTTAAAGAGCCATAATAATTTTCATATTCAATAGAGCCAAATATATTATGATAAGTGTAATTAGAGTCCATAATAACAGGAGCACCTTCAGATTCACTATTATCAATAAATAGATTTACTCTATAATTATCAGAAGGATCTGGCCTTTTAGCAACAGGTCCTATTTGTAATTGTTGAGTAGTTGGTTGTCTTCTGTCACCTTCTATAAAGAAAGATATATTTTTTAAAATATCTTCTTTTATATCATTTAAAAACTTAGTGATTTTTTTATTTCTTTTAAACTGAGATTTTAAATAATTTATATGAACATTAACAGTTAATAAAGTAATATTAGATTGCCATTCAGAAATTTTCTTATCAGCACTTTTTTCTATTTCTTTAAGTTTTGTTATTGTAGACATAATTTCTTCTTGTACAATAACTGCATTATCTTCATAAACTTTTTTTACAGCTTCTGGTAATTTGTCAAATTCAGATTCTTCTATTGTTTTTCCATCAACAACAGGCATCATATAAATACCATTTTGAGCAGATTTAACTTGAAAATTATATTTAGCAACTTTTTTATTTAAAGTTTCCATTAAAGCTGTACGTTTTTCTTCAAATTCTTTTTTTATAAGAGATTTTTCTTTTTCAAAATCATCAGCATTAAAAGTTTTCTTAATATCTTTTTTTACTTCTTTAATAAAACCGTCCATAGCTTCTTTAAACTCTTTTCCTTGTCCAGCAGGAAGAGAGATAGCAATTGGCTCATTAGGATTATCAAAATTATTAACATAGCACCAATCACAAGGCGATTTTTTCTTTGTAGCTATTTTATTCAAATAATTTTTGCAGTACATTGTTTTACCAACACCACTTGGTCCTTCTAAGTATAAATTATATCCTTTTACATCGACTTGTAAACCAAATTCAAGAGCTTTAATACCACGATCTTGACCAATTCCAGTGCTGATTGATTCTAATTCTTCAGTTGTTTTGAATTTAAAAATTTCTGTATTAAAAGACATTTTTAAATCTTTATAGCTTAATTCGTTTTTATTTTTCATTTGTTTCCTCCAAAATTGTTTTTCTTAGTTTTCACAAAATCTTTTGTAATTATGTCTTTATTTTATATTAGTTAATAAAATTTGTAAATAGAAAAAAAGCAAAATATGATGAAAAAAACCAAAATAGATGGTATAATGTTGGCAGAAAGAAGGTGGAAAAATGATAACAATAAAAGATGCAGTAGAAAAGGCAGCAATATTATTGAAAGGAAGTCAAATTGAAACACCTAAACAAAAAGCAAGATTATTAATGCAATATGTTTTAAAGAAATCAAGGCAATATTTAATAATATATGATAATACAGTAATAACTAAAGAACAAGAAACAATATATTTTAATTATATAGATAAAATAAGAAAAGGTACTCCTTTACAACATATAACTCATTCTCAAGAGTTTATGAAAATGAATTTTTACGTAAATGAAAATGTTTTAATTCCAAGACCAGATACAGAGTGCTTAGTAGAGGAAGTAATAAAAATTGCCAATAAAATAAATGCAAAAAAAATATTAGATTTATGTACTGGAAGTGGAGTTATTGCAATATCATTAGCAAAATATATAAAAGAAAGTGAAATAACAGCTATAGATATAAGTAATAAAGCATTACAAGTAGCAAAAAAGAATGCAAGAATAAATGAAGTAAACAATCAAATAAAATTCATACAGTCAAATTTGTATCAAAATGTACCTGATGAAAAATTTGATATAATTGTATCAAATCCACCATATGTAAAAAAAGAAGTAATAAAAACATTAGATAAAGAAGTACAAAATGAGCCTAAAATAGCATTAGATGGAGGATATGATGGATTAGATTTTTATAGAAAAATAATACCAAATGCGTATCAATATTTAAAAAGTCAAGGTTACATATGCTTAGAAATAGGTTTTGATCAAAAAGACGAAGTATTAGAAATATTAGAAAACGAAAGTAAATATGTAAATAAGTATTGTAAAAAAGACTTATATGATAATGATAGAGTAGTATGTGCAAAAATAGTATAAAGGAGGAAAAACATGTCATTTTCTTCAGAAATAAAACAAGAAATAGGAACTATAAATAACTTATCAAAAAAAGAACAAATAAAATATGAATTAATTGGTTATTTAATTTCAAGTAATAGTGAAATAAATAAAAACAAAATAAAATATGCAACAGAAAGTGATTATAACATAAATAGATTTTCAAAGATTTTATTAAATTTACAAGTAGAACATGACATTGAAATGAGTGGTAAATTATTTGTTATAACATCTGATTTCCCAAAAATAGAAGAAATACAAATAAAAAAAGATATTATAGAAATAAGAAATAATAATGAATTATTTTCAGAAAAAGAAGAAAACAAAAAAGCAATAATAAGAGGTATGTTTTTAGGATCAGGATCTATAAATAATCCAAAAAACAAATATCATTTTGAAATATCTTTTTCTAGTGAGAACAATTTAAAATTTGCAATAGAACTAATAAATACATTCAATATAAAAATTAAAAAGTTAATAACAAAAGATAAGTTCTCAATATATATAAAAGAAGGGGAAGAAATATCAAAAATGTTAGCTGTAATAGGAGCTAATAAAGGAGTTATGAAATTTGAGGATATTAGAATAGAAAGAGAAATGAGAGGAAAAATAAATCGTTTAGTAAATTGTGAAACAGCAAATTTAAATAAAACAATAAATGCCTCAGTTGAACAAATAGAAGCAATAGAAAAATTGAAAAAAGAAAAAAAGTTTAATAAATTAAATGATAATTTAAAAGAAATAGCAGAATTAAGAATTGAGTTTCCAGATTTATCATTAATAGAGTTAGGAAAGAAAGCAAATCCACCAATAGGTAAATCTGGAGTTAATTATAGACTAAAAAAAATAATGGAGATAGCTAATGAGTAAGAAAGAGTTAGGAATATATATACATATTCCATTTTGTAAGCAAAAATGTTATTACTGTGATTTTGTTTCATTTGCAAATAGAACAAATTGTGTAAAAGAATATATAGAATCACTAATAAAAGAAATTGAAAATTACAAATTAGAAGAATACATTGTTACAACTATATATATTGGTGGAGGAACACCATCATATATAGAAAGTAAGTATATAGAAAAAATAATAAATAAAATAAAGGAAAAGTTTGAAATTGACAATCAATGTGAAATAACAATCGAAGTAAATCCAGGAACAGTAACAAAACAAAAACTAGAAAAATATAAAGAAAGTGGAATAAATAGAATAAGTATTGGATTACAAACAATTGATAATAATTTGTTAAAACAAATTGGAAGAATACATACATATGAAGAATTTATAAAAACATATAAAGATGCACAAATAGTAGGATTAAAAAACATAAATATAGATTTGATAATAGGAATACCAAATCAAAAATTAGAAGACATAGAAAAAGAAATAAAAGAAGTAATTAAATTAAATCCAAATCATATTTCTACATATTCATTGATAGTTGAAGAAGGAACAATATTAGAACAAAAAATACAGAAAAAGGAATATAAGTTACCAAGTGAAGAAGTAGAAAGAGAAATGTATTGGTATATAAAAAAAGAATTAGAAAAAAATGGATATATACATTATGAAATCTCAAATTTCTCAAAAAAAGATAAAATGTCTAAACATAATAAAAATTGTTGGGAACAAAAAGAATATATAGGTTTAGGAGTGGCTGCTCATTCATATATAGACAATATTAGATATTCAAATATTGAGGATATTGAAAAATATATTTCAAATATAAAAAGTAAAAATTTTCAAAAGAATGTAATAATTCAAGAACGACAAACAGCAGAAGATAAAAAGAAAGAATATATGTTATTAGGATTGAGAAAAATAGAAGGGGTTTCAATAAGAGAATTTAAAAATAAATTTAATGAAAATCCTTTATTTAAATTTAAAGAAGAATTAGAAAAATTAAAAAAAGATAAACTAATTGAAATACAGAAAGACAAAATAAAGCTAACCAATGAAGGAATTGACCTAGCAAATATAGTATGGGAAGAATTTGTATAAAAAAGAAAAAATGTTCGTAAAAAGTATTGACAAAAAAGTAAGAAATCAATATAATATTTTTACGAACATTTATTTTGTGCAAATTCATAAAGGAGGTTAATTATGATTACAACTTTACATATAAAAAACATAGGAATAATAGATGATTTAAGTATTGATTTAAACAAAGGTTTAAATGTATTAACAGGTGAAACTGGAGCAGGAAAAACACTTATAATAGATTCTTTAGCAATAATAGCAGGAGGCAGATTTTCAAAAGAAATGATAAGAAAAGGAGAAAAAAATTCTTTTGTAGAATTATGCATATATGCCCCAGAAAATGAACAATCAATAGAAGGAAATATTATAGTGTCAAGAGAAATAAATATAAGTGGAAAAAATATGTGCAAAATAAATGGAAGAATGGTAACAGTAAATGAATTAAGAGAATTTATGGCACAATTCATAGAAATACATGGGCAACAAGACAATCAAAAATTATTAGACAAGCAAACACATTTAGAATATATAGATGGATTTACAGGAGAAAAACTTTTGAATTTACGTAAAAATTATGAAAAAATATACAATGAATACAAGCTATTAAAATTAAAAGAAAACTAGAAAAATATTTATAACGAATATAAAATAATAGAAAAGAAACTAAAAGAAAATTATGGAGATGATAAAGAAAGAGAAAGAAAATTAGATTTACTTAAATATCAAATAGCAGAAATAAATGAAGCAGATTTAAAAGTAGAAGAAGAGGAAGAGTTAGAAGAAAAAAGAACTAAAATGATGAATGCAGAAAAAATATATAAAAATTTAAATGAAGCTTCACAATTATTAGATGGAAATAGTATAGATAGTTTAAGTTTATCTATTCGTGCTTTAGAACAGATAGAAACATTAGATAAAAAATATGAAAAAGTAGCAAGTAATTTAAAAAGTATGTATTATGAAATGCAAGAAATATCAAGAGATATATCAAGCTATACAGAAGAAATATATTTTGATGAAGAAGAAAGAGACTATATAGAAGAGAGATTAGGCTTAATACACACATTAAAAAGAAAATATGGAAATAATATTGAAGAAATTCTTAACTATAAAGAAGAAATTCAAAAAGAAATAGAACAAATAGAAAATTTGGAAGAATATAATAATGAGTTAAAAAATGAATTAAGTAAAAAGCAACTTCAAATGAATGAAATTGCAAAAGTAATACATGATTTAAGAGAAAAAAGTGGAAATGAATTATCAGAAAAAATAAATAAACTATTAGAAGAACTAGAAATGAAAAATGCTACAATATCTGTTAAAGTAGAAGAAGTAGATGAATATAGAGAAACTGGAAAAGATAAAGTAGAATTCTTTATAAAAACTAATTTAGGAGAAGATGAAAAACCTTTAACCAAAATAGCATCTGGAGGGGAAATGTCTAGAATAATGTTAGCTATAAAAAGTGTATTGGCAAAAACAGATGATATAGATGTAATGATATTTGATGAAATTGATACAGGAATAAGTGGAAAAGCAGCAAACTCAGTAGCTAAATTATTAAAAGAAATAGGAGAAGATCATCAAGTGTTATGTATATCTCACTTACCAAATATTGCAGCTGCAGCAGATCATAATTATTTCATAAGTAAAAAAATAGATAATGAAAGAACAAAAACAAACATAAAATATTTGGAGGAAGAAGAAGTAATACGCGAAATAGCAAGAATATCATCAGGAAAAGTAAATAAAGTAACTATACAATATGCATCAGAGTTAAGAAATAAAAAAGTATCTTAAAATACTTAAAACTTACTATTAAGAGTAACAGTAAAAGAACAATAAAAATATAAAACAAGAAATTAAAGATTAACATAAAACTTGAAAAATTCCAATATTTATGATAAAATATAGAGTATATATTTTTTTTAGATAGGAATGATTAAATGAAAAGAAATTATAGTTATTTTATTGTTAAACCAGATGGAATAAGATATTTAGATGAAATATGTAAAGAAATAGAAAAAGAATTTGAAAGTATAATTTATTATACTATAGATGATTTTTATGATATAACTAAAAAATTAAATTTCAAAAACTATGAAGAAAAAGGTGAAAAATTTGCTAAATCATTTGAATCTTATCTTTATGGAGAAAGACAAATATTTGGGAATAAAGGGCTGTTAGTTCTTATAGGAGATAGAAGAATGAGTCAACAAGAATTAGCTGATAAAGTTTTTCAAATGAAACTTGATTTAAGAAGCAAATATCAAAATGATAATATAGCAATTGCAACAAACTATGAACAAGAAGAAGTGGATGAAAAAAATTATTTAAAAATAATTTCAGAAACAGGTGAGCAAAAAGATCCAAGAGTTTTAAAAGGATTAGGAAATCATAGGATTAGCGATTTGAATACTATACATTCTCCTTCACCAACAATAGAAGATACAGTATTAGAATTAAGAATATTAGATGAAGAAAATATAATAACTGAGCAAAATAGAATTATTCCTGAAATAATGGAAAAAATAAAAAAATATAATACATTAAATATAACTAAAGATATGAGAGAAGAATCTTATCAAGGAGAAATAGGACCAAACATTTCAGGATTTTATTCATCTCAAATTGAAGAATTGGAAATATAATAAATAATTCTATACATATATTAGATACAATAAAACAAGAAAATAAAAAAAACACTAAAAAATTACTAAACACCTATTGACAAGAAGAAAAAAATAGGTTATACTTTATTCTGCGTTAAGCAAAAAAGTTGCTCCCTTAGCTCAGCTGGTTAGAGCAACCGGCTCATAACCGGTAGGTCCAAGGTTCGAGTCCTTGAGGGAGC
>CANQGV010000025.1 GCA_947623475.1 uncultured Clostridia bacterium
TATTATGTTTTTCAAGTTTTTTAGTTTTCATACTAAATCAGTAGGAATTATACCATATATTACCTATTTAGTCAACCAAACTTAAGGCTGTTAACACAAATTGTGCTAACAGCCTTTACAATATTTTAAAATTTTTATTTTTCTTTAAACTCCACTAAATCAAACTTTATATCATTTTTTTCAATTAAAAACACTGCTCCTGCTTGTTCCGTTGCTTTCCATGTTATTTCGTTTTTGTTTATTATTAAATCATTTTCATTTATTCCCAAATCGTTTTTCAAATATGATATGAATCCCTTTTTTATTGCTGCTTGATGATTTTTGCTGTCTTCAAACAAGTCCATGTTTTTTAATTTGTACATAGATACAAGCTGATTTATTTCTTCATATGTTTCTTGCTTACTACTTTCTTCTCTTGCATTACTTCCTATAGCTACTCCCATAATCATTAATCCTATATTTACTATTATAATTATCGCTATCATAATAATATCATATAAAATTGAATCTACACCTAACCCTGTTTCTTTTGCATGTCTTATTTTTATAATTAATAATACAACGACTACTGCACAGCATATAAAACGTGCTAGTGCTCCTGGCATAAATATTGATAGAAAAAATATGGCTCCGTATAGAAGAGTCATTAAGCCTTTTGTTTCAAACATTTTTTATCTCCCTTTTATTTTTATTATTTATCATAAAACCAATCTGTATTTTCTTTGTACTTATATGGTTTGTTTACTTTTTTTAATACTTTTACTATAGGTAAAGTAACCACTATATATAAAACTTTTAACACATCTGCTAAGAGTGAATATTCAAGAAATCCAATTAAAATTAAAGGCTCGTTAAGCATACAACAAATAAGTATAATATCTAACAAAAAACTAAATACAATTACAACTATTGAGCAGAAAACACATTTTTCTGATACATTGCTACTATTTTTATGCATATACTTTTTTGCAATTATAATAAGAATTAATGAAATACTTGCAAAAATCAAATTGTTAGATATATAGTTAAATATAAGCCATATAGCAGAATATAGAATAAGTAATGCTATAATTATTATAGATATAGTAGTTTTATTTATTGCTATTTCTATATTTACTTGTTTTGTTTTTTCTATATTTTCTATATTATTCTTGAGTTTTTCGACCTTTTCATTATCTTTACTATTATTCATGTTTTTATACTCTTTATATTTTTCTATAATATTTTCTATTTTTTGTTTTTTGTTAATAGTTTTATCATTAATATTTTTTAATTGCTTTACTATTTATAATAGGATTATATTATAAGTCAAAAAAATTTGCAATATTTTTTATTTGTTTTATTAATAGTTTTAAAAAAAAACGACTAATTGCCGTTTCTTTAATCTATCAAATCTGCTAATGTTTTACTATCAATGTATTCATTTATAACATTATCTAATCCTTTCCAAAAATCATATGTTAAACAAGCTGATTTTTTGTCACATTTAGCTTCTTCTTTAACACAAGTAATTGGTGCTAAATCTCCTTCTGCTGCTCTCAGAATGTCCCCTACTTTATATTCTTCTATTTTTTTATTTAACTTATACCCTCCATTGTTTCCTCTTGCAGTTTGTAATAAACCAGCTTTATTTAAAAGTGAAACAATTTGTTCTAAATATTTTATTGAAACAGCTTGTCTTTTTGATATATCTTTTAGTGATATAAATTCTCCATTATTATTCATTGCTAAATCTATCATAACTCTTAAGGCATATCTACCTTTTGTTGAAATTTTCATTTTATCTCCTCCATCACAATATATTATACTATATTTTGTTATAGTTCTCAACTTCATTTATATAAAATATTCAAAAAAAGTGATAGAATAAATACACTTAAATCAATTTGATAGATGAATTTTATAAACAATATTATTGAGGATTTGTATTTCATAAAAAAATATTATATAATATTTTATACAGTTGAGGTGATTTATATGAAAGTTGGTTATTTAGGTCCTAAAGGAACTTTTTCTTATGAAATATGTAAAAATACATATAATGAAAATGTTGAAAAAATACCATATAAAACTATAAAAGAAACAATAGTAGCTCTTGATAATAATGAAGTAGAAGAAGCAATTGTACCTGTTGAAAATTCACTTCAAGGGTGTGTAACAGAGACTTTGGATACTTTAATTCAAAATAAAAATATTTCTATAAAAAAAGAGGCTATTTTAAAAATAAAACAAAATCTAATGGCAAAAGAATTATATTCTTTAGATAGTATAAAAGAAGTATATTCACATCCACAAGCTCTTGCTCAATGTAGAAATTATCTTCAAAACAATCTTAAAAATGCTAATATTATTGAAGTTACAAGTACAGCTTTTGCAGCTAGAGAAGTAGTAAACAAACCTTATGCTGCTTGTATAGGAAGTATAGATTGCAAAGACGAATATTCTTTACAACTATTAAAAGAAAACATTCAAGACAATCAATCTAATGAAACTAGATTCTGGGTACTTGGAAAAGATTTAGAAGAAAATAATAATTCTAAACAATTAACAATAATTTTTACAACTTTAAATGAGCCTGGAGCTTTGTATAAAGTATTAAGTATTTTTGATAAACATCATCTTAATTTAACTAAAATAGAATCAAGGCCAACAAAAACTAAATTAGGTGAATATTATTTTTGGATTGATATAGAAATTGAAAATAAAGATTATATGCCTGCTATTGATGAATTAAAAAATGTAGTTGGATTTTATAGAATCCTAGGTAAATATTAGAAAAGAGGTATAAATATGATATCTGATAAAATGAAAAATTTAGTTGCAAACAATTCAGTTATTAGAGAAATGTTTGAAGAAGGTAAAAGATTAGCTTCTATTTATGGAAAAGAAAATGTCTATGATTTCAGTTTAGGAAATCCTAGTGTTCCTACTCCTGAAAAAGTAAATCAAACAATAATAGATATTGTAAAAAACGAAGATAGTTTAAAAGTTCATGGTTATATGAGTAATGCTGGATTCGAAGAAGTACGTGAAACAATCAGCACTTCAATCAATAAAAAATTTGGAACTAACTTTTCTAAAGAAAATATTATAATGGTTGTAGGAGCTGCTTCAGGATTAAATATAATTTTCAAAAGTATATTAAATCCTGGTGATGAAGTCATAACTTTTGCTCCTTATTTTATGGAATACAACAATTATGTTTCAGGATATGATGGAAAAATTATAAGTATATCTCCTGATACTAAAACATTTCAACCAAATTTAGAAGAATTTAAAGAAAAAATAACTAGCAAAACAAAGGCTGTTTTAATAAATACACCAAATAATCCAACAGGTGTAATATATTCTGAAGAAACTCTAATTGCTATTGCAGAAATTTTAGAAAACAAACAAAAAGAGTTTGGACATGAGATATTTTTAATTTCTGACGAGCCTTATAGAGAGTTAGTTTATGATGACAATGAAGTTCCTTATGTAAGTAAGTATTATAAAAATACTTTTATAGTATATTCATATAGTAAATCTCTTTCTTTACCAGGGGAAAGAATTGGTTATGTAGTAGTTTCAAATGAAATGGAAGATTCAGAAAATATTATTACTGCTTTAACAATATCTAATAGAATAATCGGATCTGTTAATGCCCCTTCTTTAATGCAACTTGTAATTATGAATTGTCTTGATGAAAAAGTTGATATAAGTATATATGATAAAAATAGATCTTTATTATATGATTCATTAACTAACTATGGTTTTGAATGTATAAAACCACAAGGAGCTTTCTATCTTTTTGTAAAAACTCCAATTGATGATGATAAAGAATTTTGCAAAAAGGCTAAAGAATTCAACTTGCTTTTTGTTCCAGGTAGTTCTTTTGGTTGTCCTGGATATGTAAGAATTTCTTACTGTGTTGATACAAATATGTTAAAAAATTCTTTACAAGCATTTGAAAAATTATCAAAAGTTTATTTTTCTTAATAAATTTTATTTAATATAATATCCGTATTAGGGGGATTTCATGAAAAAAGATAAATTAGATAACAAAAGTGAAACCAATAAATCGAAAAAAAACATTTCTAGTTTAACATCAAGAATTTTTTCATTTATACTTTTAGCAATAGGTATTGCTTTATTAATATATTCTTCTATTCATTTGTATAAATGGTATGTAGATTCTGTAAATACTAGTAATGTTATAACTAAAGTAAATGAACTTGTTACAGTTGAAGAAAATCCTGAAGACTCTAGCATAAAAGTAGATTTATCAGAATTAAAAAAAGTCAATCCAGATACTGTTGGTTGGATTCAAGTTGTAGGAACAGATGTGAATTATCCTTTTGTTCAAACGACAGATAATGACTTTTATCTAACTCATTCATTTGATAAAACATACAATTCTGCAGGATGGGTATTTTTAGATTATAGAAATAATTTAGATAATTTTAATAAAAATACTATTCTTTATGCACATGGTCGTTTAGATAAAACTATGTTTGGCTCTTTAAAAGATGTATTTGAGCCAAGTTGGTATGATAACTCTGATAACCATATAATAAAAATTTCAACAGAATCTCAAAATACAATTTGGCAAATATTCAGTACTTATCATATTCCAGCAACAAATGATTATATACAAACATCTTTTGAGTCAGACAATGAATTTGAAAGCTTTATAAATATGATTAAAAATCGTAGTACTCATAATTTTAACACTTCAGTTGATTCTACTGACAACATATTAACTCTTTCAACTTGCTATAATAATAATGGAAGTCAAAGACTTGTTATTCATGCAAAATTAAAAAATGAAAGTTCAAACTTTTAATAATTTATAAGAAGAACTCTAACTTTTAATAAGCTAGAGTTCCTTTTTTATTAGATTATATATTTTCTATTCTTTTCTTTTTTTAAGTATAATTGTTGAGCCTATAATACATGTTACTCCTAAAATTCCACTGATTATATATTTAGTAACTTCATCTGAAGTTTTTGGATTTCCTGATTCAGTATTTTCTGATACTACTTCTTCTTTATTTTCGCTTTCATTTTTATTCTCATTACTGTCTTTATTTTCTTCTGGATTTGTTGGAATAACTGGCACTTCTTCATACTGCGCTTTAATTGTAATATCTTCATCTAATTTATCATTTTCTGAAATCATGTTTCCTGTTGCTGTATCTATAAATCCTGCAAATTTTTCTCCTTCTTTATGTTCATCCATAATTTCATTTAACTTTTGTTTTTCTTCTTCTGTTAAATCATTTAATGTTAATCCTTCTTCAATTAAAAATTCTTCTACTGTTCCGTCTGATTTTTCAACTGTTATTTTTATTTTGAATTTTGGTAGTATTGTTGCATTATCTTCAAACTTAGTATTTTCACTTACTTCATTTCCCTTTTCATCTACAAATCTTGAGAAAGGTTTTGTACTTGAATTTTTTAATTTTTCTAATTCTTGTTCTGCTTCTGGTTTTTCACCAATTAAATCTGCTAAAGTTTTTCCTTCTTCTAAAAGATATTCTTCTTGTCCGATTTTTATTGTTAAATTAAATTTAGGTGTTAATGTTATATTATCTTTTATTTCTGTATTTTCGCTTACTTCATTTCCTTTTTCATCTACAAATCTTAAAAATTTTCTAAATTCTTTATTTTTAGTATTTTCATATCTTTCTTTATCTTCTGGCTTTATATCTCCTAGTTTTTGATTTTCTTCTATATAAAATTCTTCTGTTGTTTTATCTGCTTTATTTATTGTTACTTTTACCTTGAATTTTGGTATTAATATTATGTCTTCATTTATTTCTGTATTTTCGCTTATTTCATTTCCTTTTTCATCTACAAATCTTGAAAATTCTCTAAATTCTTTATTTTTAGTACTTTCATATCTTTCTTTATCTTCAATATCTGCTAAAGTTTTTCCTTCTCTAAGTGTAAATATTTCTTCACCATTTTCTGTTTTTATTGTTACTAATACGTTATATATAGGTGTTAAAGTTATATTTTCACATATTTTTGTTTGTTCATCTGCTATTTCATTAAACCATATGAATTCTTTATTTACTCCTTTTATATATTCTCCCCACTCAGCTTTTTCTGTTTCTGTTAAATCTGCTAAAGTTTGTCCTTCTTTTAATGTATATACTTTTGGCTCTTTTTCTTTTGGATTCTTTATAGTTATTGTTACAGTATATTGAGGTGTTATTGTTATATTTTCTTTTATTTCAGTTTTGTCTGATATTGTATTACCATTTTTATCCTCAAAATGATCAAAGTTTTTATTTTCTGGATTTTTTAATTTATTTATTAGTTCTTTTTCTGCTTCTTGTAAATCTTCTAATGTTTGACCTTCATTTAATTTAGCTTCTTTTGTTTCTGTATCTTCTGAATTTTTCTTTATAGTTACTGTTACTTTATATTGAGGTGTTAATATAGTATCTTTTTCTATTAAAGTATCATCTTCTATTGTTTCATTACTTTGATTTTTAAATCCGTTAAATTCTTTGTTTGATACTTTTTGCAAACTTTCTACAACTGTTTTTATGTCTTCTCTTTCATCCATTAGTTGTTTTAAAGTTTTAGATTCTTCTAATATAAATGTTTCTTCTCCAACTGTTAGTAAAATATTATAACCAGCTATTATTTCTATATCTTCTGATATTTGATAGTCCATAGCTTCTTCTATTGCTGCTTCTATATTATTAGTTAAACTTTCTCCTGTTTTTGAATTAACAAACTTTTTAAATGTTTTTCCTTGATCTCCTATGCTATTTTTTAAATTCTCTAATTCATTTTTTGCTTCTTGCTTTTTATCTTCCTCTAAACTATTTAAAGAAAGTCCCTTGTCAATTGTGTATGTTTTTTCATTTATTTGTACATCAACAGTTTCTACATATTTAGGAAATACATCCATATTCATAGTTGCTTTATAAGGGTCTGCGAAATCGTTAATTTGATCTGTATTATCTTTGTACATCCATTTGTCAAATCTATGTCCTTTTTCTGTTTTTGGCTCATAACTTTCAACTTCACTAATAACACTATCTTTATTATATGTTTTTACTGTTAAATTTCCAAAAGTATCATTTTCATATCTATCATAGATACCAACAACAACATAATCCTTACCATCAGTTTTATTATATTTTGTTAATACTCTATTTGAAGGTAATTTTACTTCTGATCCTACATATGCTGTATTGTTATATTCTGGTTTATTATTTGGTCCAAAATTAAAAATACAATTATTATCTCCTTTGTCTTCTTCAGTAATTTCACTATTTCCAGTTATACTAATATTAACGTCTCTACTACTTGTACTTCCAGTATCGTCAATTGAAAATATCTTTGTTTCAACATCTACATCTCTTCCTGAATCTAATCCCCTTATTTTACAGTCTTCCATATTTATTTTTAAGTTTTGTTGATTAGTAATTAATATTGCTTCATCTTCACGAGATATATAACTATACACAACCATTTCAGTTTGATTGATATTGAAAGTATTGTTTGAACCATTTTCTATTCTTAGTCCTATTTCAGCTTCTACTTTTGAAGAATTAATATCTACATTAGTACTTGATGATGAAACTCTAATTCCATCAAAATATCCTAGCATTTTTGAATTTTCAATATTAAGTTTTGTTTCATCTGCTCCACTTTCTACATTTATAAGTGATGGCCTTCTGATATTTCCATCTAGCCCTCTTCCTACTCCCATAAAGTTTATATCTTTTATTGTTAAGTCTACAGGACTTTGTACATCTATATAGTCGAATTCATCTCTTATTGTAGTTATACCAGAAGAAAATCCTTCAAATACTATTTTATCATTTTTATTTGTTTCTTTTATTTGAATTTCATCATATATATATGGCATATTTCCTTTAGCTTTAATTGTAATACTTTTATTTATAGTTATTGGTCCATCATTTCTGTACTCTCCTCCATAAAGCACTAATACATCTCCTGGTGTTGCATTATTTATAGCTTTTTGTAATTCTCCTTTTCCTGCATAAACTACAGTTTCTCCTGCTTCTTCAAGAGAAGTTAAAGCTATATTATTATCTAAATTTTCATCTTGATTTTCTTCTTTTTCTGTACTTTCTTGAGGTATTTCTTCTTCCTTTTCTTCTTTTTCCTCTTCATTTTGTGATGTTTCACCTTGTGGTACTTCTTCTTGTGAATTTTCTGTTTTATTTTCTTCTTCTTCTCCTTTTTCACTCTCATTGTTAGGAGTATCTTCTTCTGTGTCTTTTGGAGTTTCTTCATTAGTCGTATTTGAATTTTCTATTTCATTTCCTGCTGTTTCCTCCATTGCGTATACTATATCATTACATATCATTGGTACTAACATTGATGATATTATAGTAATAACTAAAATTGCTTTTTTAAAATAAAACTTACTCATTTACTACCTCCTTAATTTTCATTTTTCATCTATAATTATAACATTTGGGTTATTTTAAATCAATAAGTTTACTGATTTTTTTATTTCCTTTTCTGGTATTTTCTTCTTTTAAAATTTCAAAAAATCTTTCTTCTTTTTCTTTCAGATTTTGTGAATCTATAAATTCAATTTTGCCACTATTTTTACCTAATAAATTCTTTTCTTTTAAAATATTTTTTAAATGTCTTGCTAGATTAGGTGCACCATTAAAAAATTTAATATCTTCTCCTAAACATTCTTTTATTTCATCTTCTATTAACGGATAATGTGTGCATCCTAAAACAACATTTTTTACTTCACCTTTATATGGTTTTAATATATGTTCTAAATATTTTTTTCTTTCTTCTCTATTATCTTTTTCTATCAATTCTGCTAAACCTACACATGAAAGTAATGTTGTTTTATTGTTATTATATGTATCATACAATAATTTAAATTTCTCACTTTCTATTGTTCCTTTTGTTGCCATAACTAAAGTTTTTTCATTTTTCTCATAGTCATATACCATCTTATATGCTGGCTCTATAGCTACAAATGGAATTTTTTTATATTTATTTCTTAAGAATTTTACTGCTTTTGCACTAGCTGTATTACAGGCGATTACTATCACTTTACAATTTTTTTGTAATAAAATATGTACAATATTATTGCATATTTTCTTTATTTGCTCATCATTTCTATCACCATAAGGATTGTTTTTTGAATCACTATAATAAATATAATCTTCTTCTGGAAGAATTTTTATTATCTCTTTTAATACTGTTACTCCTCCTATTCCTGAATCAAATATTCCTATCTTTTTATTATTCATAGCTTTCTCCTTTTAATATTGTTATTCAGCATTTTAACAAAAAATTAAATTGTTATCAACTTTAATTTAAATATATCTGTTGATTTATTATTATAAAAGTAGTATTATATAAACTAATTTACATTAAATTTAGGGAGTTGATAATATGCTAACTTTAGACAATGTTCATAAAGCTTCTAGAATTCTTAAAGAAGTTATACGAAAAACAGATATGATTTATGCTCCGAATATTAAAAAGGATGCAAAAATTTATTTAAAAACAGAAAATTTACAAGTAACAGGCTCTTTTAAAATTAGAGGCTCATATTTTAAAATGAGTCAACTTACTGACGAAGAAAAATCTCATGGAGTTGTTGCATGTTCTGCTGGAAACCATGCTCAGGGTGTAGCTCTTGCAGCAACAAAAAATGGTATAAAGAGTGTAATTTGCTTACCTGATGGGGCTCCAATTTCAAAAGTTGAAGCCACAAAACGCTATGGTGCAGAAGTTTGTATGGTTGAAGGTGTATATGATGATGCTTATAATAAAGCTCTTGAATTAAGAGACAAAGAAGGCTATACTTTTATACATCCTTTCAATGATCCTGATGTTATAGCTGGACAAGGTACAATAGGACTTGAGATTTTAGAGCAATTACCAGATGTTGATATTGTTATAGTTCCAATTGGTGGAGGAGGTCTTATTTCAGGTGTAGCTTATACAATTAAACAACTTAATCCATCTTGCAAAGTTTATGGTGTTCAATCTACAGGTGCACCAAGCATGGAATCTTCAATAAAAAGTGGAAAGATTAAAACTTTAAAAAGTGTTCAAACAATTGCTGATGGTATCGCTGTAAAAACTCCTGGTGATTATACATATGAACTTGTAAAAAATTATGTAGATGGAATAATAACAGTTACTGATGATGAAATAGCTTTAGGTATTCTTACTTTGCTTGAACAACAAAAACTTATTTCAGAAGGTGCTGGAGCAGTTCCAATAGCTGCTGTTTTAGCTAACAAAATTCCAGATATAAAAGGTAAAAATGTTTGTTGCCTTATTTCTGGTGGTAATATAGATGTAACAATTCTTTCAAAAGTTATAGACCGTGGTCTAAAAATGAGTGGAAGGAAATCACATATTACTGTTGCTCTTTCAGACAAACCTGGAGAACTTGCAGGAGTTTCAAAAATAATTGCACAAACAGGTGCAAATGTTACAAGTGTTAATTACGATAGTTCTGATTTAGGTATGAATATTACTGACTGTCGTCTAAAGATAAAAATCGAAACAAGAGATTTTTCTCATATAAAAGCAATTAAAAAAGCTTTAAAAGATGAGGGTTTTGTAGTATGTGAATAAAATTAGAACTCAAATAAATTATAAAGGAGGAATTTTTATGGAATATGTATCAACAAATAAAGCTCCAAATGCAATAGGACCTTATAGCCAAGCAATAAAGATAAATGGTCTACTTTTCACAAGTGGTCAAATAGCAATAAATCCTAACACAAATACAGTAGAAGCAAAAACTATTGAAGAACAAACAACTCAAGTTTGTGAAAATCTTAAAGCAATTTGCTTAGAGGCAGGAACAGACATTTCAAAAACTATAAAAACAACTTGTTTTCTTGCTGATATAAATGATTTTGCTATTTTTAACGAGATATATGGAAAATACTTTACAGGGAAACCAGCTAGAAGTTGTGTTGCTGTAAAAGATTTACCTAAAAATGTGCTTTGTGAAGTTGAATTAATAGCAGAGTTATAATTAAGAAATTAATAAAAATAAGCCCTCACGGTTAGACAAAAATTGTTTAACGGTAAGGGTTTATTTTTATTTCCAATCACAGTTTTGTTCATGGTCATTTATTATTCCAATTGCTTGTAAATAAGAATATATTATTGTACTTCCAACAAATTTCATTCCTCTCTTTTTCAAGTCATTTGATATTTTGTCTGATAGCTGAGATGTTGTTTGTATTTCTTTTTTTCTTCTTTTTATAATTTCATTATTTGTAAAATGCCATATGTATTTATCAAAAGTTCCATATTCTTTTTGTATGTTTATAAAAATTTTTGAATTATTTATACTTGCTTTTATTTTCAATTTGTTTCTTATAATACCTTCATTATTCATTAGTTCATCTATTTTTGCTTCATCATATTTTGCTATTTTGTTATAGTCAAAATTATCAAATGCTTTTCTGAAGTTTTCTCTTTTATTTAAAATACATTCCCATGATAGTCCTGCTTGAAAGCTTTCTAATATTAACATTTCAAATAAGTATTTATCGTCATGACTTGGTACTCCCCATTCTTTATCATGATATTTTACGTATAAATCGTTTTTTTCATTAACCCAACTACATCTCATTTATTGTTTCTCCTGATCTAATTTTCTGACCTTTCTTTTCCTCTTTATAAAATCTTTAATTTTTAGATTTTTATTTTATAATACTAAGTAACTCTTCTTTTATTTTTCTCCAATCATTGCTCAAATTTATAGTTTGAATTTGTAAAATTGATTTTTTTACCTTCCCTTTACTAACAACATCTATAACATATTTTTCAGATATTTCATCTTCGCTATATGGCATTGGATATAGTAACATTCCAGTAAGCTCATTATCTGTGTTAATATTATTCATATAAGCATTCATTTGATATAAATTACTAGAAATCAATATTTTTTTATCTTCTTTACTATAATAGCCTTTTTTTATATAATCTGGATAATATTAAAAAAGG
>CANQGV010000026.1 GCA_947623475.1 uncultured Clostridia bacterium
ATCAAATAGTTCACAAAATAAATATTGGACATATTAATGATATTCATTTTGCCATTTTAGATTTAGTTAATGAATTTGAATTTATTACTTCTAGACAATTATTTCAGCTTTTAACTTATAAAGGTATTGATGCAAAATCTCAAGATAAATTAAATAATAAGCTAGATCAATTAGTTAAATCAAAAATTTTAACAAGATATTATTTTAATTCAGATGAAGGAAAAGGAATATATAGAATTTATTGTTTAGAAAAAATGGGAAAATATCTTCTAAATTCAAAAGAAGTTGAATGTCGTTGGCAACCTTCTGATAACACAAAACCTGTAGCTATGATTAAAAAGAGATTAGCTGGAAACCAAGTATTAATTGCCTTTTTAAGAAAGGTAAAAGCTTTTGATGGTTATATTGTAAAACCTGCAATTACTGCTAAATTATCTGGAAAAACATTTAAAGCTACTGGTGGAGCTGTTAAACTTACAAAAAATCAAAAATCTATACATTTTCTTTTCGAAGTTATAAGAAGAGAAGATGACTGGAAAAGAAAATTAATTGATAGAATGCGTTTATATAATGATTTTTATGATAACTATGTAAATGGAGATTCAAATTTTCCTAGTATGCCACAATTAATTTTAGTTTGTGAAGATGATAATCACATGGCAGAAGCTTTTAGAGAAATTATAACAAATAATGTTAGCATGACTAAAATAAGACTATATTATACAACAGATTTAAGACAAAATTCTGATAATCTTGAAAATATTTTAGTAAGCTTTAAATTAAATCCAGAAACAAATAAATATATGGTAGAAAATATTGATTTGAAATTATTAGAAAATTAAAAAATGGGAATTACATTATTCCCATTTTTTTCATTACATTTCTTCCCTTTTTCATAACTTTCTTTTTAGTTTGATTACTAGCTTCTGAATACATCATCATCATTCCTGTAGTAAGTAACCCACCTATCATAACGCCTTTTATAAATTTCATTTTCTTAACCTCCTTTTTATTTCTTAATTTATTGTTCCATTTTTTTACTATTTATATACTCTTTTGCAATGGTATATATTTCATGTATAGCAATTATTCCTAAAAAATATCCAAAAAATCTTTTTAATACTTGAATATCAATTTTCATAGCCAACATTGCTCCAATTATTGCTCCTATTATTCCAAAAAAAGAAATTATTAGGGCTAATTTTATATCTGCATTTTTATTTTTTATATTCGTAATAATTGCAATTATTGAGGTTGGTACAAAGAATACTAAATTAGTTGCTTGAGCAATATGTTGTTCCATTCCATTTACTAACGTAAGTAAAGATATTAGTATAGTACCTCCTCCCATTCCTGTTCCTGTAATTATTCCTGAAACTATTCCAATTAAAACCTCTATCAAAATTTCCTCCTTATAATATCATTCTAACTGATGCATAAATAAGAAAAATTAAAAATACTATTTTCAAAAATTTTTCAGATACTTTTTTTAAAATTTTTGCACCAAAAAAACCTCCTATTACTCCTCCTATTGCACACAACATTCCTATATACCAATCTATATAATCATTTTTATAATAAAAAAATCCACTAGTTAAAACCATTACTAAAATACATAAAGTAGATGTACCTCGTGCTTTTTTATCTTCCATTCCCAAAAAATATATAAATGAAGGAACTAAAATCATCCCTCCACCAGTTGCAAATAATCCACTTACGAAACCTGCTAAAAGCCCTAAAAAAACTTTTTTCATAATAACCCTCAAAAAAATATAGTTAATTTAGATAACTTTAAATTCTAAATCAACTATATTTTATCCATTTATTTCATATTTATTTAATTATTAAAATTTTTATTTTTTTCAGCTGTTTCATCTTCGTTATAATAAACTGTTCCTTTCATCTTGTCTGGTAAGTATTGTTGTTCTACTACATGTCCTGGGAAATCATGTGGGTACAAATATCCTTGTGCATATCCTAATTCTTCCATTCCTTTTGCTGGTGCATTTCTTAAATGCATTGGGACTTCTCCTGTATCAATATTTCTAACATCTCCTAATGCTTTGTCTATACCTAAATATGCTGCATTTGATTTTTTGGATTTTGCTACATAAACAGCTGCTTCTGCAAGAATAATTCTAGCTTCTGGCATTCCTACCATATGAACTGCTTGCATTGCACTATTTGCTACTACTAAAGCTTGAGGATTAGCCATTCCTACATCTTCTGCTGCACATATAACAATTCTTCTAGCTAAAAACATTGGGTCTTCCCCACCTTCAATTGCTCTTGCTAAATATAATAAAACTGCATTTTCGTCTGAGCCACGCATAGATTTTATAAATGCACTTATATTATCATAATGTACTTCACCATTTTTATCAAATATTGCTTTTTTACTTTGAACACTATTTTTAATTACTTCATTTGTTATTTTAATAACACCATTTTTATTCATTTTAGTAGTTAATACTGCAACCTCTAATCCATTTAAAGCTGTCCTAACATCTCCTCCTGAAATTGAAGCTAACTTTTTTAAAGTTTCATCTGAAACTTCAATATTATATTCTCCAAGACCATCTTTACTTTTTAAAGAATTTTTTAGTATTGTAAATATATTTTCCTCTGTAAGTGGCTCTAGTTTAATAACCATTGATCTAGAAATTAAAGCTTTGTTAACTTCAAAAAATGGATTTTCTGTAGTCGCACCAATTAGTATAATAGTTCCATTTTCAACATAAGGTAATAAGGCATCTTGTTGTAATTTATTAAATCTATGTATCTCATCTATAAACAATATACTTTTTCCTGTTGGATTTAACATGAAGTTTTTAGTTTCTTCTATTACTTTTTTTATGTCTGATACTCCAGCAGTTGTTGCATTTATTCTAAAGAACTTATATTGTGTCGTTTCGCTAATTACTCGTGCAAGAGAAGTTTTCCCACATCCTGGAGGTCCAAATAATATAATGCTTGATAAACGATCTGCTTTGATTGTTCTATATAAAATTTTGTCTTTTCCAAGCACGTGTTCTTGACCAACATACTCATCTAAACTTTTTGGTCTCATGCGAAATGCTAATGGCTCTTTTGAATTCATATTTTCCCTCCTACATTGACAAAATAGTTAATCCTTTCTTTATTATTTCTTCTACTGTTAAGTTTTTCTTGTCGATTGTATTTATTGCTTTTTCAATATCCTTTTTGTTATATCCTAAAACTTGTAATGCTGATACTGCTTCTGCAACTTTGTTATCATTGATAACTGCTTTTTGTATTTCAACATTTTGAGCTTGGGCAATTTGTTCTTCTTTCTTAACTTTATCTTTTAATTCTAAAATTATCCTTTTGGCTGATTTTGGTCCTATTCCTGGTATTTGTGTTAATGTTGTTACATCTTCTGAAATAACTGCTAGTGCAAACTTAGATGGCTCTATTACAGAAAGCATTGTCAAGGCTGTTTTTGCACCTATTCCACTTACTGAAATCATCAATTCAAACATTATTAGTTCTTCACTTGTATTAAATCCGAATATACTAATATCATCTTCACGAACTTGATAGTAAGTATGAACTTTTACTTTATCTCCTATTTTTCCTAATTTTCCTATAGATGTGTCTGACATATATACTTTATATCCTAATCCTCCTACATCTATAACTACATATCCTTTCATTACTGATTCTAATGTACCTTTTATATATGCTAACATTTACTTTCTCTCCTTTAAAGTATAATATCTTCAATTTCTTTATCTATATTTTCTTTACTTTTAACAGTATGATTCAATTTTTCTTTACTAACTTTTATTGTATTTAAAAAGTCATTTCTTTTATAAATAGTATCTAAAGATTTATTATAGTTAGATGTTTTTTCAATATAACTAATTTTTTTATCGTAATATTCTTCTACCTCTTCATTACTTAATATCAAAGTTTTTTCTATTAAGTCTTTTGATATTTCTTTAGAATCATTTATTATTTTAATTTTTCTTTTCTTTTCATTTTTGAAATATTTTGAAAGTTCTTTTAGTGTTTTATTTGTTTCTTCTTTACCTATATTTTCTCTTAAATTTTTTATTTCCCTATCATCATCTTCTAGTCGTCTATATATCAACTCATAATACATATCTTTAGCATCTTTAATTAGAGATGTTTTTTCTTCTTTTGATAGATTTTTATTATTTTTTATTTCCTCTTCTTCTTTTTGTAAGTTTTTAACTAACTCTGTTGAAGATTTCTTTGTACAGTCCATATTATATTCTTTTTGTAAATATGGATATATTACCAATAAGTCTTTTTTTTGCTTTTTACATATTAACTCATCAATTACTTTTTTTGTGGCATCATCTTTTGGATAATCTACCCCATCTATTGTATATTTACCAAGTTCAAAAATTATTTTTTGCTTTGTTACTTCTTTTTCCGTTTCTTCATTATTACCCATTATGTACATATATTTTTCACATCCACAAATTTCTGCATCTTTCTCAAATGAAATTGTTGAATAATTATCAGTATATAAATTTGGTTTTACACTATCTATAACTATATCTTTTGTAATTGACATTACTCTATTTGAGCTTTCTTTTTTATCTACCATGTAATCTTGTCTTAAATGTTGAACCTCATGAAAAATAGCTTTTATCAATTTTTCACAATATTTCACTACTTCTGGAGGTTCTTGAAATGCTAAGTTTCTATTTAAATGATCAATGTTGATTTCAATTACAGGCTTTGTTTCTTTTACTTCATTATTTTTACCTAAAAATCTTTTATGATTTAAATTTCCGTCTTCTGAAAAAATTTCTTCTTTTTCAACAATTTCTATATCTGTGTTATTTTTTATTTCTTCCCCAAGACTTTCTAATTCTAATTTTCCTATCTTCACAATAAGTTCTTCTACTTTTTTTCTAGTTTCTTCTGATAAATAATACATTCTCTTTTTTCCAAATAAATCTAAAAATTCATTTATTAATTCTTTTTGTTTTTCTATTACTTGATTATTCATTTTAATCTGCCTCCTCAATCTTAGTTCTATGTGTCATAAAAGTATGTTGCTTCTAAATCTGCTTCATGCATAAGCAAAGCTAATGGATATTTTGTATATGCAATTCCTATTGTTGTATATTGTTCTTTTGGCTCTGTAAATCCCATGTGCCATCTTATTGCATATTTTTCTTCTGGGGTTAATTTTATATATTCAGTAATCATCATAACAGATTTTTCTCCATGTCCATATGGTATAGTGTCATCAATTGTATAGTAAGGAACTTTTTCCCATACTCCTAATTCATTTTTTGCATTTCTGTAATCCACCTTGTAAAAATTTGCTTTACATATATCGTGTAATAACGCTACTAATATTATAGTTTCATCTGACACGTCTATTTTTTCTATACAATTTTCTACTTTATGTTTTAGTACCTCATATACTTTCAAACTATGCTCTACTAGTCCACCTTCCCTACTTCCATGAAATCTAGTACTTGCTGGTGCTCTAAAAAAATCTGTCTTTTTTATAAAGTTTATTAGGTTTTCCATTCCTTCTCTATTTACTTTATTTAATAAATCTAAAAATTTTTCTTCCATTATTATCTCCTCATAACACAAATTATTTTAACATTATATATTCTTTACAACAAAAAGTCAATATTTATACAAAAATTTGTTCTTTCTTTTTTTTGTCGAAATTTTATAGTATTTTATATGGTTTTATGATATGATGTTTAAAAATAACATTATATAATAATATAAGGAGAATTATGCAAAATTTAACAGGACTAACAAATGAAGAAATAAAACAAAGACAATCTAATGGTTTAGTTAATTATGACACTTCTGTACCAACTAAAAGTATAAAAAAAATACTTTTTGATAATTTCTTTACACTTTTTAATTTCCTAAATTTATTTTTAGGACTTGCTGTTTTTTTAGTTGGCTCATATAAAAATATGTTATTCTTAGGTGTTGTTATTGTAAATACTGCTATTAGTACTTTTCAAGAAATTAATTCTAAAAAAATTATTGATAAACTTTCTATCTTATCAAGCAATAAGACTACAGTTATTAGGAATGGAAAAAAGCAAAATATTTCTATCAATGAATTAGTTTTAGATGATTTAATTCAATTTAAAACAGGTGATCAAGTTGCAACTGATAGTGTTGTTTTAGATGGAAATGTTGAAGTTAGTGAAGCTTTTATAACAGGAGAAGCTGATACTATTTCCAAAACAGTTGGAGATACTATTTTATCTGGAAGTTATATTACTAGTGGAAAATGTATTTCTAAAGTTCAACATATTGGTGAAAATAACTATACAGCAAAAATTTCAAGTGGTGCTAAATATGTAAAAAAGATAAATTCTGAAATAATGATATCTTTAAAAAAGATTATCAAATTTTTAAGTTTTATAATTGTTCCAATTGGAATAGCTTTGTTTTATTCACAACTTACTTTGGAAAATTCTAGTATTGAAAATGCAGTTGTTCAAACTATTGCTGCCATAATAGGAATGATTCCTGAAGGACTAGTTCTTCTAACAAGTACTGTTTTAGCTGTTAGTGTCATACGTCTTTCTAAGTCAAAAGTCTTAGTTCAAGAATTATATTGTATTGAAACACTTGCTAGAGTTGATACTCTTTGTTTAGATAAAACTGGTACTTTAACTGAAGGAATAATGGAAGTTAAAGATTTTATTCCTGAAAATAATAAAAAAGATGAAATGTATAATATTTTAGCTAATTTTGCAAAATTTTCTGAAGATGAAAATTCAACAATTGATGCTATTAAAGATAAATTTAAAAATATAAAAACAGAATTTGTACCTACTTCAAAAGTTCCTTTTTCTTCAAAAAATAAATGGTCTAGTATAACTTTTAAAAATGAAGGAAGCTATATATTAGGTGCTCCAGAATTTGTCTTAGGAGAAAATTTTAATAAATATGAAAAAATAATAAATAAATATTCTAAAGATTTTAGAGTTGTAGTTTTAGCTCATTCTAAAGAAAACTTAAAAAATAAAACTTTACCACAAAAAACAACTTTTATTGGATTAGTTTTAATTTTAGATAAAATTAGAAAAAGTGCTTCTGATACTATTAAATATTTCTACAAACAAAATGTAGACATTAAAATTATATCTGGTGATAACCCTCTTACTGTTTCTAAAGTCGCAAAGTCAACAGGAATTAAAAACTACAATAAATATATTGATATGTCTACATTGGATAAAGATATAAATTTAGAAGATATTGCTTCAAAATATACTATTTTTGGTAGAGTTTCACCTACTCAAAAAGAAGCATTAGTTAAAGCTTTTCAAAATATTGGAAAAACAGTTGCTATGACCGGAGATGGAGTAAATGATGTTTTAGCTCTAAAAGCTGCAGATTGTAGTATTGCTATGGCAAATGGTAGTGATGCAACAAAGTCTGTTTCTCAATTAGTGTTATTAGATTCTAATTTTGAATCTATGCCAAAGGTCGTTTCAGAAGGAAGAAGAACAATAAATAACATTCAAAGATCAGCTTCTTTGTTTTTAGTAAAAACAATTTATTCAACTATTTTAGCTATATTGTTTTTAATTATAAGAGAAAGATATCCTTTTGTTCCAATACAATTAAGTTTGCTTGGAGTAATTACTATAGGAGTACCATCATTTATTTTAGCTTTAGAGCCAAACAAAGAAAAAATTAGTGGTGACTTTTTAAAAAATATATTTTTGAGAGCACTACCTTGTAGTTTATCAGTGGTATTAAATATTCTTGCAATTTCTATACTTAACAAATTTAATATTATCCCTGATGAATATACTTCAACTTTATGCTTAATTGGCACAGGAACTTGTGGTATTGTTTTGCTATTTGCATTATCTAAATCTAGAAAAAGTGAAGAAAATACTCTACCATTTTCTATCTTTAGATTAGTTTTAGCTTTATTATTAACATTTTTATTTGTTTTAGCTTTAACTATTTTTAGTGGATTTTTTGGTATTGCTCCACTATTACCTATTATAAATCAAATAATTACTATTATATTATTATCAATAGTCAATTTTACAATATTAACTATGTTGTTTAAAATACTATTAGTAAGATGAGGTTTTTAGATATGAAATTTATTAGAAAACTATTAATAATTATTATTCTTATACTTATTATTCTTCTATCTATTAGCTGTCTTATTGGTTATACAACTTATTCTAAAGCTTTAAAGGAAAAACCTTTAACTACAAGAGTTGATGAAATAACTTCTAAAGAACACTATACTTCTTACTCTGAACTTCCTAAAGTTTATATAGATGCAGTTGTAGCTACAGAAGATAGAAGATTTTATAAACATGGCCCAGTAGATTTTATAGCACTTGCAAGAGCTATTACTGTAAATATAAAAAATAAAGAACTTGAAGAAGGTGGAAGCACAATTACTCAGCAAGTTGCAAAAAATATAGTATTCTCACAAGAAACATCTATACCTAGAAAATTAGGAGAAATTTTTGCTTCATATGAATTAGAAAAAAATTATTCTAAAGATGAAATTTTAGCTTTATATGTAAATTCTTCTTATTTTGGAGATGGTTATTATTGTATTTATGATGCCAGTATGGGATACTATGGAAAAGAGCCTAAAGATTTAGATTTAAATGAAGCTTCAATGCTTGCAGGAATACCTAATGCTCCTTCTGTTTACTCTCCTACTGTAAATCCTAATTTAGCAAAGCAACGTCAATCTCAAGTTTTAAATAAAATGTTAGGTGAAAGATATATAACACAAGCTGATGCTGATAATATAATAAAAAATGTAATTGTTGAAGATTCTTTAAAAAAGGATAAATAAAAATCCCCTAAAAGTTATATATGTAACTTTTAAGGGATTTAATTTATTCTTCTTTTAATTGTATATGAACATCATCTAGTTGTTGTTTATATACTTTTGATGGTGCATTCATTAACAAGTCTTTTGCTTTTTTATTTTTCGGAAATGCTATTATTTCTCTTATGTTTTGAGCATCTGCAATTAACATTACCATTCTATCTATTCCAGGTGCTGCTCCAGCATGTGGTGGAGTTCCAAACTGAAATGCATGATATAAAGCTCCAAATCTATTTTTTACTTCTTCCTCTGTATAACCTGCTATTTCAATGCTTTTATCATTATTTCTGGATTATGATTTCTTACAGCTCCTGAGGCCATTTCATATCCATTACATACTAAATCATATTGATATGCTAAAACTTCTAATGGCTCTTTTGCTTCTAATGCCTCTAATCCTCCTTGTGGCATAGAAAATGGATTATGGCTAAAATCTATTGTTCCTTCATCTGACAATTCATACATTGGAAAATCTACTATAAAGCAAAATTTATATACATCTTTTTCTATTAAATTTAAACGTTTTCCTAATTCTATTCTAACTAATCCTGCTATTTTTTGAGCTTTTTCTAATTTATCTGCTATAAAAAATATTGCTGAGTTTTTTGTTAATCCATATTCTTTTTCTAATTTTTCTTTTATATCTGGAGTTATAAATTTTGCAATTCCACCTACTACCTCTCCATTTTCATCTATTTTTGTCCATGCTAATCCTTTTGCTCCAACTTCTTCTGTTGTTGCAAAATCTCCCATTTTATCAAAGAATTTTCTACCTTGACTAGCTCCATTTTCTACAACTATAGCTTTTATAGTTTTTCCTTGGAAAGCTTTAAAATCAGATTTTTCAAATGCTTCTGTTACATCTTGTATTATTAGTGGATTTCTTAAGTCTGGTTTATCTATTCCATATTTTTCCATAGCTTCTTTATATGGAATTCTTATAAATGGTCCTTCATCTACTTTCCAATTAGTAAACTTTTTAAAAGTATATGGTACTACTTCTTCTATTACTTTAAAAACATCTTCTTGTGTTGCAAAACTCATTTCGAAATCTAATTGATAAAATTCTCCTGGTGCTCTATCAGCTCTTGGATCTTCATCTCTAAAACATGGTGCTATTTGATAATATTTATTAAATCCTGATACCATAAGTAATTGTTTAAATTGTTGAGGTGCTTGTGGCAATGCATAAAACTCTCCCGGATTTAATCTACTTGGTACTAAATAATCTCTTGCTCCTTCTGGTGATGAATTTGCTAGAATTGGAGTCTGTATTTCTGTGAAATTTAATTCATCCATTTTATTTCTTAATGTTTTTAATATTTCTGAACGTAATAATATATTTTTATGAAGTTTTTCATTTCTTAAATCTAAAAAACGATATTCTAATCTTAAATCTTCTCTTACTTCTTGATCTGTATTTATTTCAAAAGGTAAAGTTCCTTTACATTTTCCAAGTACTTCTATTTCTTCTGCAACAACTTCTATTTCTCCTGTTGGCATCTTTAAATTTTTGTTACTTCTTTCCACAACTTTTCCCTTTATGTGTATACAACTTTCTTTTGAATACTCTTTTACTTGGTCTTGTAAATTTTTATCACTTACTATTATTTGTGTAATTCCAAATTCATCTCTTAAATCTATGAATTCCATTCCTCCTAGATTTCTTATTTTTTGTATCCACCCTGAAAGTTCTACTTCTTCTTCTATATTTTTTATTGTTAATTCTCCACATGTTTTCGTTCTATACATCATTATTCCTCCATCTCATTTTACTACAATAATATAACATATATTACAATTTTTTTCAATCTGTTTATAAAGTATTGCTGATTTTGTCGTTTCATGTTATTATTATCTTATAAAGAAACGAGGGATAAAAATGATAAATCTTAATCAAAGTTTTGATTTTTATGACAAAACTAATTTAAAATCTTATAATCTTGACGATAGAATGCAATACCAATTACGTTGTTTGGATTCTTTAGATGTTTTCACAAGAAAACATTGTGAAAATGTAGCAAATTTAACTTGTAGAATTTGTGAATATTTGCATGACATTGGGAAAGTATTCATACCACCAGAAGTTTTACAAAAGCCAGGAAAACTTACTGATGAAGAATACCAAATAATGAAATCTCATACTACTATTGGTTATGATATTTGTATGAAAGATGAAAAGTTAAGACCTTATGCAGCTGGTACAATATATCATCATGAAGCTTTAAATGGCTCTGGCTATCCAAAAGGATTAGTGAAAAAAGACATTCCTTATGAAGGACAAATAATTCGTGTTGCTGATGAATATGATGCTATAACTAGTAAAAGGCAATACAAATCTCATATTGATATTTCTGATACTTTGCAAATATTAATAGATAATACAAAACCAAATGAAAAGGTAGCTTCATCTGATGCTTTAGGCGAAATGGCTGAATTTGCTAAAATGGGAAAAGATAATCCTCTTATAGTAAAAGCTTTATTTAAAGTTGTTTTAGATGATATTAACTATGAGATTTATTGTTCTCAAAAATATGTTGACTCTTTAAAATCTGAACTTAAGAGATTTGAACAAATGGATAAATATGAAGAAAAAATGGAAAAAGCAAAAAAGGAAAAAGACAAACAATATTATTTAGAAGGAATAAAAGCACTATTAGGCTATAAAGAAACTCTTGAAAATTATAAGCAAATCAAAGCAGACTATGAAAAAGCTTATGATTACAGAAAAAAGGCTATAGATAAATTATATGATGAAATTAAAAAAATAAAGAAACTAAAACTTTAGTTTTAGTTTCTTTTTATTTTAATTCTCTAACCCAAAACTTACTCCTAGTGCATTATTAACCTTGTCAATTATTTTTTCGTCTTCTATATGTCCTATTTTCTCTTTTAATCTACTTTTATCTATTGTTCTAATTTGTTCTGCAAGTACTACTGAATTGCTTTTTAATCCACATGATTCAGAGTCAATATTTATATGTGTAGGTAACCCTGTTTTATTCATTTGTGAAGTTATAGCAGCTGCTATAACTGTTGGACTATATTTATTTCCCATATCATTTTGTATTATTAAAACTGGACGTATTCCTCCTTGTTCTGACCCTAC
>CANQGV010000027.1 GCA_947623475.1 uncultured Clostridia bacterium
GTATATATGACAGACCCAGAAGTACAAATAACAGGATATAACCCAAATAAAATAGGAACACAAACATTAACAGTACATTATAGAGGAAAGACAACAACATTCCAAGTAAATGTAGTTGGATAAGAGAATATAAAAAAGTAGCATAGGGAATAAATCTCTATGCTACTTTTTTTGTGGATATAACTTTCTGGCATAAAGTAAGCCGGAATATTTTTTTAAAATTAAAAAAAAGTATTGACATTTAATTTTAGTAGAGTTACAATCAAATTAACATATGAACATATACTCATATATTATAATAAGAGTTTGTTTAGGAGGAAATTATGGAAGAAAATATATATGAATGTACAGTATTACATGAAGAAACTGTAGAAAAAGTAAAAGAAAAAATGCCAGAAGATGGTTTGATTTATGACTTAGCAGAGTTTTTTAAAGTATTTGCAGACTCAACAAGAATGAAAATTATATATGCACTAATGGAAGAAGAACTATGTGTATGTGACATAGCAAACATAGTAAAAACAACTCAATCAGCAATTTCTCATCAGCTAAGAATATTAAAACAATCAAAATTAGTAAAACACAGAAAAGATGGTAAAGTAGTATATTATAGTTTAGATGATGATCATATAGCTCAAATAGTAAAAAAAGGTCGTGAACATATAGAAGAGCTATAAACATTAAAAATAAAGTTAAAAAGAATCATGAACATATAGAAGAGTTATAAACATTAAAATAAAGCTTAAGAAAGGTCGTGAACATTTTGAAAAATTATAGATATACAATAAAAGGTTTAGATTGTGCAAATTGTGCAAGAAAAGTAGAAGAACATCTACAAAAAATGGAAGAATATGATGAAGTAAATGTAAATTTTTCTACATCAAAAATATCATTAAAAGCAGATTTAGAAAAAATAGATTCTAAAAATATGAGGAAAAACCTAGAAAAAGAAATACAAAAAATAGAATCAGAAGTAACACTTTTAGAAGAAACAGAAAAGGTAGAAAATGTAGAAAGAACAAAAACAGATTTAGCAAGAATAATTATAGGTGTTGGAATATTTTTAATTGGTACTTCATTTAACTATAATGTTGGAACAATTTTAGCTTTAATAATTTTATTATACAAAACAGCAATAAAAGCTTTTAAACAACTAAGGAATAAAATTCTTGATGAAAGTGCATTAATAGTAATTTCATGTATAGGAGCATACTTAGTTGGAAAAAGCATGGAAGGAATAATGGTTATAACATTATATGAAATAGGAAAAATACTAGAAGCAAAAGCAATTAGTAAAACAAGAAAATCTATTTCAAGCCTAATGGATATAAGACCTGAATATGCTAATTTAAAAACAAACAAAGAAATAAAAAAAGTAAGACCAGAAGAAGTAAAAATAGGAGATATAATTGTTGTAAAAGTGGGTGAAAAGATACCACTTGACGGAATTATAACAAAAGGAGAAACAGAACTAGACAATTCAGCTTTAACTGGAGAAAGTAGATTAGTAAAAGTTAAAGAAAACTCACAAGTTATATCAGGTGGAATAAATATAAATGGTTTAATAGAAATTAAAGTAGAAAAAACTTATGAAAACAGTACAGTAAATCAAATATTAAATTTAGTGGAAAATGCAACAGATAAAAAAGCAAAAACAGAAACATTTGTTACAAAAGCTGCAAAAATTTATACACCAATAGTTTTAGGCTTAGCATTTATAGTTGCAGTAGCAATGCCTTTAGTAATAAAAAGTGTAAGTTATAATGAAAGTATTTATAAGGCACTAATATTTTTAGTTATATCATGTCCTTGTTCAATTGCAATATCTGTACCACTTTCATATTTCACAGGAATAGGTAGAGCTTCTAAAAAAGGTATTCTTATAAAAGGAAGTGATTACTTAGATGGACTAAAAGACATTCAAGAAGTAATATTTGATAAAACAGGAACAATAACAACTGGAAAATTTGAAGTAGAAAAAATAGAAATATTAAACAGCAATTATAAACAAAAAGAAGTTTTAGAATATTTAGCAAAAGGTGAAAGCCTATCAAAACACCCAATAGCAGAATCGGTTATTAGAAAAGTAAAAGAAGAATTAAAAAAAGAAATACCAACATCAGATGTAAGTGAATTTGAAGAAATATCTGGAAAAGGTATAAAATACAAAGTTGAAAATAAAATGATAAAAATAGGAAATTCTGAATTTGTAGAACAAAACCAAGAAGACAAAATAGAAGGAACAATATTATATCTAAAAATAGAAGATGAAATAGTTGCAAAAATAGTAATAAATGATCAAGTAAAAAAAGGAACAAAACAAGCTATAATGCAATTACATAAAAATAAAATAATAACAAAAATGTTCACAGGAGACAAAAAAGAAGTAGCTTTAAAAATAGCTAAAAAAGTTGGAATGAAAGAAGCAAAATATGAAATGCTACCAACAGATAAATATAATGAATTAGAAAAAGAATTAGAAACTGGTAGAAAAATAGCTTATGTAGGAGATGGAATAAATGATAGCCCAGTATTAGCAAGAGCAGATATAGGAATATCAATGGGAGGAATTGGCTCAAGTTCTGCAATAGAAGCATCAGATGTTGTAATAATGACAGATGAAATATCTAAAATATCAGAAGCAATAAACGTTTCAAAAAGAACTAATAACATAATAAAACAAAATTTAATATTCGCAATAGTAGTAAAAATTGCGATAATGTTATTAAGCTTATTTGGATTATCAGATATGTGGGAAGCTGTTTTTGCAGACGTAGGAGTTACCCTAATTACTATATTTAATACTTTAAGAATTTAGATTATTCTGTAAATAGTTAATTTATCGAAAGTTAGCTATTTACAGATTTTTTTGTTATAGACAACAATGTTCTGATTATTAAAAATAAAGAAAAAAATGTTAAAAGATATTGCTTTATTTTCTTAGTTAAGATAAAATAAAAGGAAGTAAAAATGAAAAAATAGAAATGCAAAAAAAGGAGAAAAAAATGATAAAAGGGAAAAGAATATATCAAGGCGAAACAATAAAAAGTGGAAATAAAGCAAAAAAAATTATAATTATTTTAGCAGTAATAATTGCTTTAATATTATTATTTTTCATAGCAAGAGATTATATAATATTAGGAAAAAACAAAGAAACAAATTTAGTAATAAATAACAGAAATATAACAAGTGATTTAAAAAATCATATTTTAATAGAAAATGGAATAATATATTTATCAAAACCAGATGTAGAAAATTTCTTTGACAAACATATTTATGAAGCAGATGACAAAATTGTAACAACTTATGACAAGAAAATAGCAGAAATAGATTTTAAAAACAAAAAAATGGAAGTAAATGATTCTATTGTAGAAATAGATGCACCTGCAATAAAGAGAGATGGAGAAAGTTACTTACCTATATCTGAAATGAAAGATGTATATGGAATTGAAATAGAAAATTATGAAGATACAAAAGTTATTACAATGGACTCACTAGATAGAGGACAAAAAAAATGTACAGTTTCAGCAAACTTACCAGTTAGATCTTCAACAGGGTTAATTTCAAAAACAGTCGCACGTGTAAAAAAAGGAGCTTCTGTTATAAAAATAAGCGAGACAGAAAATGGTTGGACAAGAGTTAGAACAGAAAAAGGAAAAATAGGGTATATAAAATCTGATAAGTTGAAAAATGAAATAGAAGTAAGACAAGACTTAGGAGAAGAAAAGCAAGTTGAAGGAAAAGTTAATATGTTTTGGGACTATTACCCAGAATCTAAAACTATAACAGACAGAAGTGGAACATCAATTGATGGAGTAAATGTAGTTTCACCATCATTCTTCCATGTAAATTCAAAAGGTGAATTAGAAGACAATGTAAAAGAAGAAGGAAAAAAATATATACAATGGGCACATAACAATGGATACAAAGTATGGCCAATGGTTTCTAACAATGGAGAAGGAATGTTAGAAGTTACATCAATAATTATGAATGATTACGAAAAAAGAAAAGAACTAATAAAAAACATTGTAAATGTATGTTTAGATTATGAATTAGATGGAATAAATATAGACTTTGAAAACATGAAAGAAGAAGATAAAGACTTATATTCAAGATTTATTATAGAATTAACACCAAGAATAAAAGACATAGGAAAAGTAATATCTGTTGATGTAACAGCACCAGATGGAGGAGAAACATGGTCAATGTGTTTTGATAGACATGTTATAGGAGATGTAGCAAACTACATAGTATTTATGGCATATGATGAATATGGAGTATCTAGTAATAAAGCTGGAACAACAGCAGGTTTTGATTGGGTAAAATTAAGTTTAGATAAATTCTTAAAGACAGAAGAAATTGACTCAGAAAAAATAATATTAGGAATACCTTTCTATACAAGGCTATGGAAAGAAAACGGAGATGGAACAGCAACAAGCACAACAGTAAACATGAAAGATATAAATAGAGTAATACCAAATGGTATTCAAGCACAATGGGATGACAATTTAAAACAATATTATATTGAATATCAAAATAATGGCTCAATAATGAAATTATGGGCAGAAGAAGAAAACTCATTAAAAGCGAAGTTATCTTTAATAAAAGAAAATAACCTAGGTGGAGTAGCTGAATGGACAAAAGATATGGAAGATGAAGGAATTTGGCCAATAATAAAAGAAGCTATACAATAACAATAAAGATGCTAACATTTATGTTAGCATCTACTTAATTGTTAAAACATTAAATATTTGTCAAAAATTTAATAAATATGTATGAAAAAAACAAATAAATTGCTAAAACCCTTGACTTTACTGAAACAGAAATATATAATGAAGTCAATAACCTTTGGAGGAACTAAAATACATGGAAAACATATATGATAATAAAACAGACGAAGAAATCATAGCTTATATAAAACAAGGTGATGAACAAGCACTAACATACTTACTAAATAAATATAGAAATTTAGTAAATATTAAGGTTGGTAAATTTTTCATGGTTGGTGGAGAGAAAGATGACATTTTCCAAGAAGGTATGATAGGGTTATTTAAAGCAATAAAAAATTTTGAACAGGGAAAGCAAAGTTCATTTAAAACATTTGCAAATATATGTATAGAAAGACAATTGATAACAGCAATAAAATCTTCAAATAGACAAAAACACATTCCACTTAATTCGTACTTATCATTAAATACATCAGCATATGAAAATGATGACGAAAGTGTGGAACTAATAGATACATTTGACAGTCATCTAATAGAAGATCCATTAGAAACAATAATGAAACAAGAGTATTATCAAGAAATACATACATCAATAGATAAATCATTAAGTAAATTTGAAAAACAGGTATTAGATAGATTTGTAAAAGGTGAAAGCTATGTAACAATAGCTAAAAAACTTGATTCACAAGTAAAATCAGTAGATAATGCAATACAAAGAATAAGAAAAAAAGCAATAAAAAATATGTTTAATGACCAAAGTTAAAATTAAACCAAAAAAAGTATAAAAAATAAAAATAAAAAACGAGGAAAAGTAGAACACAAAAGAGGTTCTACTTTTTTTTGTGTAATAAAAATGTAACGAAAATGTTATGAAAATGACATTAACAGACAGTAGTAGTCAAAAAAGGCTGAAAAATAGCAATATATAGCGATTAAAGTAAGCTAAACTAGCTCCAAAGCTAGTTGCAAAGCAAAAATCCATATGATAATATTAAACTAACGAAAATTGTAAAAAAATGCACATTAAAAACCTTGGAACTCTAAGAAAAGCAAGAATACAGCAAAACAAATAATTAGAAAAATAGATAAATAACAGAAAGGAAAGAAAGCATGGCGAGAAAAAACAATAAAGTAAGAAATGAAGTTGAATCATTGTTAAGAAGCCAAAAAGGTATATCTATAATGACATTGGGCGTAACAATATTGATACTAATGGTACTTGCAGGAATAACACTTTCAATGTTAAATGGCGACAATGGAATAATAGATGAAGCTAAAAGTGCAGAAATACAAACAGAATTAGCAAAATTGCAAGAATCAACAGATGAATATATAAGAACACAAGAAGTAAAAAGAATTAAAGAAAGAGAATATAATGGCTCAACTGTTGATGAAGATTTAATTACTGCAACAACAGGACTAGAAACAACTGAAGGCTTTTATATAGGGGTTTATAATAATCTAAAAGAAGTGAATTTTAAATCACAATTTGGAAAAGGTGGAACTAAAATAGATGGAAGCTGGTCAGGAAGCATATTAGACTTAGACGACTGTTATGCAATAGACTTCATAACACAAGATTATTATTACATAAGAAATAAAGAAATTTGGAAAGCCTCAGGAAAAACATCAATAGCAGAAATAGAACAATTAGAAGATGAAGAATCAAAAGGAAACGGAAATCAAGAAAATCAAAGAGTAGTAGCAACATTTAAATATTATGATCAAGAAAAAGGAACACAAATAGGGGAAAGAAAAGAATCAACAGCATCAACACCAATAACTCCACCACAATTAGGAAACATAGAATTAACAATAGGAGGAGTAAAAGTAACAGCAGAGCCAAGAGGATGGTCAACAGCCTCACAAGCAGATGCAGAAATAGAAGTAGAAAAAGATCAAACTGTAAAGCTAGAAAGAAGTAGAATATATTATGCTTCATATACATACAAGATAGAATACAAATATATAGTACCTAAAGAAGGAGAAGAAGGATCTGAACAAATAGAAAAACAAAGAGTTATAAATGTAGCATCAGATGGAGCTATAAAGCCAACAGCAATGGAAGAACAAACAGATCCAACACCATTACCAAGTTGGGGAACAGAATGGAAATTTAGAGGATGGACAAAAGAAGATACAAATGAAGACGGAACAATAGATTCAGATGGAAAAATAGTAAATGTAGCAGAAGAAGCTGTAGTACCAGGAATTGAAGTTCATGCTTCATTTGAAAAAGACATAATATTGATGTATGACATAAGTGATGGAGATGAAATATCACAAGTAGAAAATGGAACAGGAAAACTATATAGGAACGAATTAGAATTCAAACCAGCAAAAATAAAAATAACAGAAAGTGAGCCAACTAGATTACGACACGTATTTGTAAATTGGGGAGATTTAAAATTCAATCCTACAAAAATATATGAAAAAGGTCAAGAATACGAATTTAGCGAATCAACAGCAGTATATGCACAATGGAAAGAAAAAGAAGTATTTGGAGAAGCAGTAAAACCTGAAAACTATGGAGATTATGTTGAAATAGAAGGACAAGACTTAAACGGAGATGAAGATCCTTCAAATGATTGGAAAATATTTTATTCAGATGATTTATATGTATATTTAATTTCAGCAGATTATCTAGAATACAGTAAAATTCCAGAAAATTCTGGATTAGAAAAATACAATGACTATTCAATATATTGGAAAGAAGAGCCAACAAAAACATTAGAAACACTTGGAGAATCAATGATAAAAAATACATTCTTCACACAATTTAATTCAGCAGGAACAGGAGTAAATGCAAAAGCAACAGCAACATTATTAGACACATCAGTATGGAATGAATTAGGTGGAGAAATATCAGCAGAAGTAATAGGAAGTCCAACATTAGAATTATTTAGAAATAGTTGGAATGCTAAATATCCAGAAAAACAATTTACTACATCAGCAAATGAAACAGGATACATGGTAAATGATGCAACAACAAGTTATACAATAGGCACAGATGATGAACTATATGTATTACCAAATAATCATGAATGCGCACAATTAGTATTAAGTTCACCATCAGCAGAAAACGAAAATAACTTAGTAGGAGTTTTATCAACAGGAAGCATTGAATTTGATGTAAGCAACTTCTCAGCAGCTAATACAGGAATAAGACCAGTAATGAGATTAAAATATGATGTAGAAGCAGCACAAGTTGAAAATAAAAAATGGAAAGTAACACCTTCAGAAACACTAATATCACCAAGAATAACGGTTTCACCAAAAACATGGACAAAAAAAGCTTTTGTATCAATAGAATATCCTTCACAAGAAGGAGCAACAAAGCAATACCATGAAGGAACACCACCATGGAAAGAATATGAAGGAACAATAGTAGTAGCAGAAAGTGGAAAAACAATATTTGCAATGAGTACACTTGAAGGAATAACAAAAATAACAAATTTACAAATAACAAATGTTGATACCACACCACCAGAAGAAATAACAATGACACCAACAAATGTAGGAGCAAATTCTATTAAAGTAAGTGTAAGTGCAACTGATAGTGGATGTGGACTAGCAGATGAAGAAACATTCCAATACTATAAAGGAGAAGAAAAATATGGAGAAGCAACAACTAGTCCAACATGTTTATTCGAAGGATTAGATCCATTAACTCCATATGAACTAAAAGTAGAAGTATCAGACAAATTGGGAAATAAAAGAACAGAAAAAATAGATGTTTCAACAATTGCAGGAGGAACAGCAAAAAAAGATATATTTGGAAGATTTATACTAAAAACAAAATTAGCATCAATGCTAACAAAAAGATTTTAAACATAATTTTAAAAACATAAATATAAGGTTTATAGGTTTTCCTGATAAAGACCTAAATTTAAAAATAAGGGTAAAAACATGAAAGAAAAAGTATTTAATAGTAAAAATCAAAAAATCAAAAACACAGCTAATGAACGAGGAGTAACACTTGTAGCATTAGGAATAACAATAGTTATACTATTGATAGTTGCTGGAATTTCAATTTCCATGTTAACATCAGATCATGGACTAATAAATGAGGCGACAGATGCTGAAATACAAACAGAAATTGGTAAACTTCAAGAAACAACAGACTTATTTGTAAGAAGTAGCCAAATAAATAAAATAAAAAATCATGATCGTTCAGGAGCAACTGTAAGAACAGAACTAGTGGGAAATGGAGTAGTAACAACAGTAACAACAACAGACGAATTAACCCTAGGAATTTATAAAAATTTCCAAGCACTAGAATTTAATTCTGAATTAGGAAAAGGTGGACAAAGTGTGCCAGCTGATTGGACAGGAAAAATAACAGACTTAAATGATGCTTTTGCAATAAACTTAAAAACAAAAGAACTATATTATGTATCAGATGGTAAAGTTTGGAAATCAACAGGAGTAATAACAGCAGAAAAAGTAAAGGAAGATGATGAAAATTACGGACAATGGAAAGAAGATCCAAATGCAGCAGTACCACCAGCAAACCAAGGAGGTAGCCAAAACCAAGGTGGAGGTACAAACACTAACCAAGGTGGAAGCACAGGAGGAAACACAAACCAAGGTGGAAGTACTAATACTAACCAAGGTGGAGAACAACCACCAACACCACCTAAAGACGAAGAACCACCTGTAATAGAATTTGTAACAAATGGAAGTTCAGAATGGAAACAAGAACAAAGTACAGTAGTTAATGTTACAGATACAGGAGATGGAGTAGATGAAGGTAGTCTAAAATATCAATGGAGACAAGAGACAGAAGCTCCAAATAAAGAAACATTTTCAGATTCTTTCAATAGTGGTGAAACATTAACAAAATCAGAAGGAACAGGAGATAATTGGTATTTATGGATATATGCTAAAGATAAAGCAGGAAATGAAACAATAGAATCTTCATCAGCATTCTATTTAGACAATACACCACCAACAGATACACCACCATTGCTAGAAAACACAAGTGATTTGATAGCAGCAGAAATGAGACAAGTAGATGAGGGAATAGGTATAGATGAAGCAACAAGAATGTACAGAATAAAGAAAACAAGCCAAGGAGAAGATGAATGGGGAGATTGGATTTCTGATAAAGAAACAGTTCACCAATTCACAAAACTTCAAAGTGAAGTATCATATGATGTACAAACAAAAGTTGCAGACAAATTAGGACAAGAAAAAGAATCACAAGTAGCATCATTAGTAACAGGAGAAGTAACAAAACCAGTAATTTCATTTACACCAGATACTTGGACAAATGGAAAAGTAACAGTAACAATAAGATATACAAATATCGAAAAACTTACAAAACAATTTAGCTATGATGGAAATGACTGGCAAATATATAGAGCACCATTTGAAATAGAAGAAAATGGTACAACAATATATGCTAGAAGTATAGATGCAACAGGAGAAGGAGAAGATTCAGTATCAAGTTTACAATGTACATTTATTGATAAAGAACCTCCAAAAATAGACGACTTAAGATTAACAACAAACTATACTTTAGTTGCAAAAGCAACAGATAGTTTTTCAGGAATTGATGGTTATCAATTCTCAACTAAAGATAATATAAATGCAAATTCAGATGGCTGGACACCAGTAGAAAGAACAACAGAACAGATAGATGTATCATATAAAGCTCCTGAAAAGCAATTCTATTATTTCTATGTAAAAGATGCTGCAGGAAATGTTAGCAAAGAATATGTACAAGCTACAAAAGGTGTACAAGAATTTGCACCATCAGTTGCTGTAGAGAACTATGGAGAGTACGTAAACTATGAAGTAGACTTAAATGACGACGGCAATACAAAGAACGATTGGAAGATATTTTACACTGATGGAACGTGCGTTTATTTGATCGCAGCCGATTATTTAAAGAACTCAAAAATACCAGAGAATGCAAAAATGACAGCAACAGCAGGAAGCGATTATACGGCTTATTGGAAGAATGCAGATGCGTTAGTAAAAACAGGTTCAGCCGACATCCCTACTGATGTTGCAGATAATTTCAACTTACGATGGTCAAAGGCAAATCCAGAGAGTACAAATGCAAATATTAAGGCAGTAGCAAGTTTGATGGATACAGAAACATGGAAAAGCTTTGCAGCAGGCATGATTGGGGCACAGGCGATTGGGTCACCAACTCTGGAAATGTGGACAAAAAGTTGGAATGAAAAAGAGTATGGAACAGTATATTCATCAACAGGACCTAATGGATATTATATAGGAGATCAAGGAGGCTCAAATAACGATTCTATCGACTTATCCCAAGATAAAGGGTATAATGATGAGCTGTACTTCCCAAGAAAAGACACAGCAGGTTATTGGATTGCCAGTCCTTCTGTTGCAGGTGTAGACAAACTTGTAACAGCACAATATGTTGGAGCATTACTTAATGATAAATATGATGGAACAACATATGCATTAAGACCTGTAGTAAGAATACCAAAAGGAATATATGCAGAAAGAAAAGATGATCAACACTGGGAATTAGCAATTCCTTCAATGGAAATAACATCAGCAGTTGAAAATGAAAACTATGGAGACTATATAAGTTATAATGTAGATTTAAATAACGATGGAGAGAAAACAAATGACTGGCGTATTTTCTATAAAGGAAATGACTATGTATATATAATAGCAGCAGACTATTTAAAGGCTTCAGATGTACCAACAGGAACAGTAGCAGGATTTGAAACAAACGGACCATTTGGAACATATTGGCCTGACTCTTCAAAATTAAAAAGAATAGGTTCTTTCGGAATAAAAAATGAAGTTGCAGATAAATTCTTATTAAGTTGGAAGGGAACACATACAACAAGTACAAATGCTAATATTAAAGCTGTTGGAGATTTTATAGACCCAGCAGTATGGACTAAATTCACAACAGGAATCGAAGGAGTAACAGAAGCTGAAAACGGAATTCAAGCTATAGGAAGTCCAACACTAGAGATGTTTGTAAATAGCTGGAATGCCAAAGGTTATAAGAAATTAGACGTTACAGAAGTAGATAACAATGGATACTTTGTTAACACAGATCCAAAAGGTGACGCAAATACAGCAGAAGTTAGCCTAGCAGACGATGAAAAAGGATATAATGATACACTATACTTCCCACACAAAGATACAG
>CANQGV010000028.1 GCA_947623475.1 uncultured Clostridia bacterium
TGTACCATATGCTTTACTTAATCTTTCAATTATTCCTTTTATTCTTGGTATATTATTATTTGCAGAAATTATAAATGAAATTGTTGTTTCCCATAAATCTTGATTTAATATTCTAATTCCTTTTCCATATTCAATACTTGCTTTTAAGTATTTATCTACTTTTGATAATTTATCCTGTATATTTTTATAATCTCTTGATAAATCAAAATAATAATTCACAGTTTTTTTTATATCTTTTTCACAAATTCCCTGAAAGAATATATCTTCTTGTTTTTGCTTTACTCTTAATACATTTTTTCCAAATATTCCTATGTAACTTCCATCTTTTTGTTCATTCCATCTAAAGCATTGTCCACATTCAAAAATATCTCTTAATTTAAAATTTTTTTGATTTTTTATAGTGTACTTTTGTTCCTTCATTATTTTTACCTTTCTATATTTGTTTATTATTTTATCACATATGAACTATTGTATCAATTCAATTATAAAAATAAAAAAGCCTTTTATGGCTTTTTCATTTTATATTTTTTCTGGCTTTTTAAATCCTAATCCAAATACTTCTCTTGCATTTGATATTATAATAAAACTTTTTGGATCTATTTTATGTATTATTGTTTTTATTTTAGAAATATCATTACGTCTTGCTGCACATAATAACACTAGTTTATCATTCTTTTTATACATACCTTTTCCAACTAATCCTGTTGAGCCTCTTTCTACTTTATCTCCTATTTTCTCTGCTATTTCTTCACTCTTATCAGATATAATTACTAATAATTTTGTGAAGTTTATACCTTCAAATACTATATCTACCATTTTCCCTGAAATGTATATAGCTATTGCAGAATACAAACCTATTTCTATTTCCTTTAAAAATATTACATTTAGTATTATTACTAAAATATCTATTGTAGTAATTACTTCTCCTGCTTGTAAAGTAGGTTTGTATGATTTTGTTAATATTGTTATTAAATCAGAGCCTCCTGTTGATGATTCCATTTTAAATATTAGTGCTGTTCCTATTCCTATTATTATTCCTCCATAAATAGCTGCCAACAATCTGTCTCCTGTTAATGCTGGTAGTTTTTCTGTTAAGTCAATAAATACTGATAGTGTTACTGTACCTATAATTGCTTTAACAAAAAAGCGTTTTCCCATCTTGTATATAGCAAATAAAAACAATGGTATATTTAATCCTAAAATTACTATACCCATTGGAGTATTAAATAAATAATAAGTAATTGTGGCTATACCAGATATTCCTCCTGATGATAATTTATTTGGTAATAAGAATAAACTTGTTCCTATTGCTATAAATAGAGCTCCAACTACTGTTCCTGCTATTTGTTTCAAAAATTTTTTCATTTCCTTTTCTCCTTTCTTATTTAATTTTAAATTTTATTTTTATTATTCATTTCAAAACCAGTTATATCTATTTTAAATATAACTGGCTTTATTAATTTTTATTGTTCTTCTAGAAAATCATTATATGTTTGTACTATTTCTATTTTTGATTTTCCTTGTTTTATTTCCTCATCAGGTTTTACAATTAAGTCTACATCATATATTTCTTTTAGTTTTATTATGTTTTCATTTTTTATTCCTATAACATTCTCAACGTCAATTGGATTTACTGTTACTTCTACTTCTTTTACTTTTACATTTAATTTTTTTATTTTACTTACAACAGCATCATACCACATTGCTATTTCTACTAATTGTCTGAATCCAGGATGATATGGTCCTTCTATAATACCTTTTTCTTCTTTTAAGTCTGCATCTTGATAGCCGATTCTTATTGTTTCTATATCTTTATCTGCAAAGGCTCTAACTAAATCTTTACAAATTTCAACCCCTTGCATAACAGTTAGTGGCTGATAATTTTCTTTTTTATATTCTTTCTCTAATTTTGTACCTTCTACAACATATATTGGGCAAATTCTTATTACTTTAGGTTTTAATTTTATTATTTCTTTTGCTGTATTCATTTCATCTATTCTAGTACTATCTGGAAGTCCTACCATCATTTGACATCCTAATGTAAAATTTCTCCATCTAATCATTCTAGCAGCTTTTTTTATTTCTTTATAGTTATATGCTATTTTTGTGCATTTTAATATATAATCATTGCAAGATACTGTTTCTAATTCTATAGTCTTTACATTATATTTTTTATATTTCTTTAAAATATCTTTATTTATTTGGTCAGGTCTTGCTGATATTCTTATACTGTTTACTTTACCTTCTTTTATAAACTCATTGACCACTTCTAATAGTTCTTCTTGTTTTGATTCTTTGATGTCTGTAAAACTTTTACCTAAAAAAGCAACTTCAACTTCTTCAGCTTCTGTTTCTTCTTTTATACGGTTCTCTATTACTTTTCTTATTTTGTCTTTTGTGTTAATTGTCTTTTCTTCTTTTTGATACCATGTGCAATCATAAGGATATTTTCTTATTGGTATCAATATTGGTATAATATTTTGCTTCTTCATAGTTCACCTCATTTACTTTTTCTAATTTTGTTCAAGTGCTTTTTTTGCTGCTTGCATTTGTGCTTGTTTTTTACTTTTTCCTTCTCCTTGTGCTAATATCTTTCCATTTAGTTTTACTTGTGCCACAAAACTTTTATCATGATCTGGTCCTGTTTCTTTTATTATTTCATACTCTATTTTTACATCTCCATTTTCTTGTAGACGTTCTTGTAATACTGTTTTATAATCTTTTATTCCAACATGTTTTGTTGCTTCTTCTATTTCTTCTTTTAAATTATCTACTATGAATTTTTTTACTTGTTCTATTCCACCATCTAAATATATCGCTGCTATTATTGCTTCTACACTATCTTCTAATATTGCTGTTCTATTCTTTCCTCCAGATATAATTTCAGATTTCCCAAGATACAAAAATTCACTAATATTATGAGATTTTGCAACTTTGCATAAATTTTCTCCACAAACTACAGTTGCCCTAACTTTTGTCATTTCTCCTTCTTTTAGATTTGTATATGTGTTATAAATATACTCGCTTGTTATAAATTCTAAAATACTATCTCCTAAAAATTCTAACTTTTCGTTGCTTTCTACTTTGTTCTCATATGCATAGGAAGTATGTGTTAGAGCTTTTTTTAATAGCCCTTTATCTTTAAATTTATACCCTAAATTATCTTCTAAAATTGTAAAATTCAAAATTCCACCACCTTTGCACGTATATTATATACTATTTTACAAAATTTGCAAGCATTTTTATAGGAAAAAAGCTAGACATTTTGCTAGTTTTGTTGTATAATAGATAATGTAAAAAATATGATGCGTGAAGTGTATCTAACTCTAGCTTCCCTAGAGTTAAGAAAATTTTTTAAAAATAGGTGAATAGTATGTCAAGTGAAAACAATAGTTTTAATCCAGACAGAAATTTAGTAGATGTTTTTAAAGAGTTGCAACAAAAGAAGGCTGAGGACACATATATGTATCAACATGGTGAATCTCGTGATAGTTCTAAAGGTAACTTTGTTGGTGGCATAACTACTTATTTTAGTAGTAATAGGAATAAAAAAATATATAATCTTTATTCTTACGGAAAAAGGCCAAAAATACAAAAGTTAAACAGACATTCCACAAAAACATTTAGCTATTCTAAACTGTCTATTGGAATTATAATAATTATATTGATCGTTTCTTTAGCATTATTATTTATTAGCTATTCTTTTACAACATATGGTTTGGAAGAAGAAGTAGCTCAAGTACCACAAGCTCTTGATTTTGAAACAAATCAAAATGCTTTAAATATAACACAAATACTTTCAAATAATATGGACCTTGGTACTATAAAAGAAACAATAAATGAAGAAAGAGACGTAAATTTCCCAATTAAATATCAATCTGTTGATAACCTTCCAAAAGGAGAAGAAGAAACAATTCAAGAAGGTACTAACGGTAAAAATAGAATTGTAGCAGTTAGAACTTACCAAGACAATCAACTAGTTGAAGAAAATATTATAGAAACTACTAGTATAAAAGATCCTGTACCACAGGTTGTAAATATAGGTACTTCTGAATTCCTTTCAAAATATAAGGTACATTTAGGAGATATAATGTATGTAGTTTCTGATACATCATTAAAAGAATCTGCAGACACAAAATCTAGAGAACTAGTAGTAATCCCAGCTACTTTAGATGTTAAACTTTTAGAATTAGCTGGAGATTGGTGTAAAGTTACATATGATGAAAAAACAGGATATGTTCCAGCTTCTGCTTTAACTTCTGCTACAGTAGCACCAGAAATGGTTGAAAAAGCAAGAGTTCAAAGAATTTTAAGAGATGTTAAGATAGACATGCCTCTTAATAAGAGAAGTGGGCTAGCAGCTTCTGATTACAAAAAAATCTTATCAGGAAATGCTGCTGATACAAATAAAGTATTTGAAGAAAATTATCAAGCATTCTTTGAAGCTGAACAAAAATATAATATTAATGGTGTAGTTTTAGCAGCTATTGGTATCCATGAAAGTGGATGGGGAACATCACAATATGCAAGAGACAGACACAATTTATTTGGATGGCAAGCATATGATAGTAACCCAGATTTAGCATTAGGATTTGAAAGTTATAAAGAAGCAATTGAAACAGTAGCTAAAGGATTAGTTTTACACTATATTAACCCTAAAGATACAGAAGTATTTGAAAATCAAAAAGCAGCAGGAGAATATTATCAACAACAATATGGACCTACTTTAGAGGGTATAAATCAAAAATATGCATCAGATAAAGAATGGTATAAAAAAGTATTTAATTACACACAAATGTTGTATAATAGATTACAACAATAATACAAAAGAAATATGTAGAAAGGAATATCTGTATGAAACGTCGTTTTACTAGAACACAAAAAACAATTTTTGCAGTAACTATTGTAATAGTTTTTATCTTACTAATATTTTATTACTGCGTTATGATTTATAGAGCTCTTTCAAAAGATTATTTTGTAAAACAAGCTATACAAATTTCTGATACAAATCAAGATCCAGTATTTAAAATAGATAGAGTAATGCTATATAGTACAGCAAATGCTATTGATAATACTGAAGAAAAAAGTCTTAAAGATTTGGATATAAGTCAATATACAGATATTTTTATATACATAAACAATACCTCTTACATACAAGATTATACAGCTGAAAATACAGTTAAAGCTTTAAAAATTGATAACATTAGAATAAAAAGTGATCAACAAACAGGAATAAAAAGTTTAACTTATAAAAATCCTTTAGATTCAGCTAAATTCACTATAACTGATGCAGCTAAATCTTATACATCAACTGATACAAATATTCAATGTGCACCTATAGAGTATCAAGTAGCTTATAAAAATGGTGAAAATTCTGATTTTTCTAAACCAACTTTTTATACAGACTGTTCAAACCCTATAACATTGAGTTATTTAAATAGAAATATAGTTACACATTATTCTTTACCTGACAATAATGATTTATCTCTTACAGGTACTTTATTGAAACAGGCAAAAGTTGATCTAGCATCTTTATCTACTGCTATAAGTTTTAATGTAACTATAACTAATAATCAAAATGAAAATTTTGTATATAATGTAAAATTAAATTTAGTTCTTGATGAAGATTCAGGTATTACTACAAATGGTTATGCTTTCCAAGGTAGACAATCTTCTGAAGGTAACGCTTATAACTTCTTTAAAGAATAATAAAATATTTATAAATACAAAAAATGGAAAGATTTAATCTTTCCATTTTTTTATATTAAACTTAAGCAAGAATTTTTTCTTTTTCTCTTATGATTTCACAAATCATTTCTGCTGATTTTTCTACTCCTACTGTGTCACTATTTATACATATATCATAATTGGATTTATCTCCCCAATCTCTTTCTGTATAATATTTATAATGATTTGCTCTTTGTTTATCAATTCTTTTTATTTCTTTTTGAGCTTTTGCTTTATCCATTTCATAAATTTCAGTAGCTCTTTTAATTTTATCTTCCATATCACTATATACAAAAACTTTAACTACATTTTCCCTATCTTTTAGGATAAAGTCTGCACATCTACCTATTATTACACAAGATTCTTTATCAGCTACTTCTTCTACCAATTCTTTTTCTTTAATAAATAATTCATCTGCATTATTTAGTCCTGCATAATATCCATTATTTAAAAGATCTAATATTCTTCTTCTTTCTTCATTTTTTTCTATGTATTCTTCTGATAAACCTGTTTCTTTAGATAGTTTTTCTACAAAGTCTTTATCATATAATTTAATTCCTAATATATCAGCAATCAATCTTCCTATATATCTTCCTCCAGAGCCATATTCTCTTGATACTGTAATTACAATGTGTTTAGTTAATTTATTGTCTGTACTTGTATCATCTATTAATGTTTCACTCTTATCTGCCTTTTTATTTAAGTTTTTAACTTCATATATCAATAAACCTGTTGCTAATACAAAAGCTACTGCATCTGCTACTGGACCTGCATATAATATTCCTGTTACTCCATATATACTACTAAAAATAAACATAGATGGAATTAAAAATAGTATTTGTCTTGACAATGACAATATTGCACTTTTAGAACTTTTTCCAATTGCTTGGAAGAATATTCCTGATGGTATCTGAACACCATTACAAATACAAAGCAATAAAAATGTTCTAAATGAAATACATGCAAATTCCATGTATAATTCATCTCCACTACCAAATAATGAAATCAATTTATCTGGTATTGTTTGGAATAAGATGAATGCTACTGTACTTATAACTATGCTTATTCCTAATACTGTTTTTAATGTTTTCTTTACTCTATCAAATTGTCTTGCTCCATAATTAAATCCAAATATTGGCTGTGCTCCTGATGTAACACCTATTATGATACTATTTAATATTTGATTTATCTTCATTACAATACCTAATACTGTAATTGGTATTTCAGGTCCGAATTTTGATTCCACTCCATATTTAGCAAATAAATTATTTTCTACTGTTACTACAAAAACAAAACTCATTTGTGTAATAAAACTGCTTATTCCTAATGTTGAAATTTTTCTTACTATTGCTCCTTTTAACTTAAAGGCTTGTCTATCTAATTTTGTAGATTTAAATTTTCTTATATATACAACATTCAAAATAAAAGTAATAAATTGACTAAATATTGTTGCTATAGCTGCACCTTCTACTCCCATATTAAATACAAAAATTAATATTGGATCTAGTATTGTATTTAGTATTGCACCTGATACCATTGAAAACATAGAATATTTTGGACTTCCATCTGCTCTAATAACTGAATTTAATGAAGTACCTATCATCATAAAAGGTAATCCCATTGCAATTATTCTTCCATAATTTGTTGCATATGGTCTTAATGCATCTGTACAGCCAAATACACTTAATAATTGAGGTAAAAATATCAATGTTCCTAAGCATAATAATATTGATACTATTGATACTGATATAATTCCATTTCCTACACCTTTAGCTGCTTCATCTTCCTTTTTTTCTCCAAGCCTTAGACTTAAATATGCTGATGAGCCATCACCTATCATTAGTGAAAATGCTAATGCAATCATTACTATAGGAAATACTATGTTGGTTGCTCCATTTCCTAAATATCCTACTCCCCAACCTATAAAAATTTGGTCTACCATATTGTATAAAGAGTTTACTAGTAGTGATATTACACAAGGTACTCCAAATTTTATAATTAGTTTTCCTATTTTTTCTTTTCCTAGTATGTTTTCTTCTTTATCCATTTCTTACTCCTTTCTTTAGTTTCTTATTTATTAAAAATCATCCTATCTTTTATTTGTATAATCTCTCAACTGTACTATTTTACACCTTTTTAAGCAAAAAGTCAACCTTCGAATTGAATTACAATAAAAAACACATATCTTCTATATTTAAAAGATATATGTTTTAAGAGATTATAATTATATTTAATTTCCAGCTTTCATTTTAGCTTTAACTCTTGTTGGTAAACTATATAAATTGATAAATCCTTGTGCGTCATATTGATTATAGTCATCGTCTTCTCCAAAAGATGCTGTTTTTTCTGAATATAATGAATATGGACTAGAAATACCATTATTTATTATATTTCCTTTATAGATTTTTAATTTAACTTTTCCTGTAACAGTTTGTTGAGTGCTATCTACAAAAGCTGATAGTGCTTCTCTTAATGGTGTAAACCATTGTGCATTATATAATAATTCTCCAAATTTATCGGCTACACTTCTTTTAAAGTGCATTGTTTCTTTGTCTAAACAAAGTGTTTCTAGAAGTTCATGAGCTTTATAAATTATTGTTCCTCCAGGTGTTTCATATACTCCTCTTGATTTCATTCCCATAAGTCTATTTTCAACCATATCTAAAATCCCTACACCGTTTTTACCACCTATATCATTTAATTTCATTATTAAATTTAAAGCTGACATTTTCTTTCCATTTAAAGCTACTGGTATTCCTTTTTCAAAATCTATTTCTATATTTTTTTCTTTATCAGGTGCTTTTTGAGGAGTTACTCCCATTTCTAAAATTTCATCATATTTTGGTACATTTTCAGGATTTTCTAGGTCTAAACCTTCATGTGATAAATGCCATATATTTTTATCTTTAGAATAATTAGTTTCTTTAGTAATCGTTAAAGGAATGTTATGCTTTTCAGCATATTCGATTTCATCTTCCCTACTCTTTAGTTCCCATGTTCTCCATGGTACTATTACTGGCATATCTGGTGCAAAATTTTTTATTCCTAGTTCAAATCTTACTTGATCATTTCCTTTGCCTGTACATCCATGACATATAGCATCTGCACCTTCTTTTTTTGCTATTTCAACAAGTTTCTTTGCTATTAAAGGTCTTGAGAATGGAGTACCTAAAAGATATACTCCTTCATATATAGCTCCTGCCTTAATTGAAGGTACTATATAATCATCTACTATCTCCTCTTTTAAATCTAATATATATAATTTTGAAGCTCCTGTTTTTTTAGCTTTCTCTTCTAACCCTTCTAATTCTGATGCATCTTGCCCAACATCTCCTGTAACTGCTATAATATCGCATCCTTTATAATTTTCTTTTAACCATGTTATCATTATTGATGTATCTAGTCCCCCTGAATACGCTAATACTATTTTCTTATAATTCATAATTTTTCCTCTCTTTCTTTTTTATAATATTGATTAACGGTATAATATTACGTCTTCGTTTAGACCATCCACTATAAAAATATTTTTTGTAATTTTTATTAAATTTCATTATTTCTCACTCTCCTATTTCTAAAAAAAGCATCTCTGAAATTCCAGAGACGCTTTTTTACGTGGTACCACTCTAGTTGTTTATATATTTTATATTTATAACTAAAGTGGGAAAAGAAGTTATATTCCATTAAAAAATCCTCTGGATATAACTCCAGAGGCGCTTATTTTTTAACGTGATACCACTCTAGTTGCTTATATAAATTAATATATAAACCACTCTTTCCTGTAACGTAGGATTAACACGTATTGTTATACTTTTACTTTATTCATTTCCAACAATCACTCATAAGTTCTTTTCATTTTATCATCCGTTGTTAGGCTTACACCATCCCCAACTCGCTTTAACATCATAATAAAACTACTCTCTTAATCATCGCTTTAATTATTTTTATATTTTTATTAACAAATTTTAAAATTTACTATTTATTGTTATAATTATAATGAATAATCTAAAAATTGTCAACAATAAATTATGTAAGATATAATTGCTTTAACCTTCACTTATATATGAAGATATGTTTTTTGCTCCAACATATTTTTCTAACACGCTTATCGCTTTTTTCATTTCTTCTTTTAAATTCGAATCGTTTGAAAATGATATTAATACAGTTAATATATGTTTAGTATCATTTTTTATCATTGCTTTTTCTGAATCACTTGTAGGGCTACCATATGCTCCAAACTCATCACTAAAAACTGGTAATTTTTCTGTATTTACAATATCTTTTCCAATTCCTTTATAACTTTCACCTTTTTTTCCTATTCTAAAAGTTAAATTTTCTCCAAGTTTATCAATATCATAAGAGCCAACAGAAAACTTTGATATTATAGAAATCAAATTATTAGCATCTACTACATTGTTTATTTTATACAATCCTTTTTTTTGAACTATTCTTCTTATCAATGCCTCTGAAGATATTCTATATCTATGTGGATCTTTTCCGATTTTTTTGTATAGTTCCCTAGAATCTTTAATATTCTTTTCTTTATTAATATCCTCTATTGATACCTCTTTTTCTATTCTTTTTATTTCATCGTTTATTTTATTCCACAATTCTTTGCTTCCTTTTTCTACATTAGCTGTATATTGTATACACCCTAATTGTAACTTTGGACAGATTTTTAATAATTCATCATCAATTTTTATTTCTCTCATATTTATCACTCCTACTTTTATACTGTTGTAAATTCAATAAGTTTTATTTAAAAAAGTTGTTCTTTTAATCTTTTATTATATAATGCCATCCAGGTTTCCATGCTCCCACTTTTCTCCAATCTTTTTCATTTGCTTCCTCCCATGAAATTCCTTTTGTTAATACTTCAAAAGCTAATTGTGGAGCTCTATGTGCTACTATACCTATCGTTTTTCCATTATAATTTTTCTTTATAAATTTAATAAATTCTGCAACTCTTTTTTCTACATCTTTCAAAGACTCTCCGTTTGGAAATGGTTTATCAATATGTTCTTCATATATAATTAAATCTTTTTCTTTTCCATCTAAATCTCCATAATTACACTCTCTTAACCTTTTATCTTGAATATGTTTGACTTTTGGAAATGCTAGTTTAGCAGAATCAATGGCTCTAATGAGATCAGATGTAAATACAACATCTAAATGTAGATCTTTGCATTTTTCTCCTAACTTAATTGCTCTTTTTCTCCCTAACTCCGTTAATTCTGCTTGTTTCCATCCACTACATTTCCCTGTTTTATTATCTACAGTTGTTCCGTGAACAAAATATTCTATTTTTATTTCTGTTTTTTCTTTCATAACTTGCTATTTCTCTTTACTACATTATTTTTTTATATAATATCACAAAACTAACTTTGTGTACATATCTCTTTTATAAGCTTCCATGTTCTCTGTAATGATTTAATAGAAACTCTTTCTGATGGGCTGTGTGCATCAAAAATTTCAGCACCTATGCAAATATAATCTAAGTCTTTTATTCTGTTTTTAAAAAATCCTCCTTCTAGGACTCCTTGGGTTATAATCAATTCTATATCTTTTCCAAATAATTTTCTATATAATGAATTAATGTTTTTTACTAATTGACTTTTATAATCAGGATCAAATCCATATAGTTCTTGATTCCAACTAATTTTTATATCATTTCTTTCTACATTTTTATTTAAGTTATTTAAATATTCCTCTTTCAAATTTTTATCGTTACTTCTTAAAGAATATTCGAGTGTAATATATTCTTTACTTTCTCTTATAGCTCCTATATTTGCAGATAATATTTGATTTCCTTCATTATCGAATTTTAAAGCACCATTTTCATAATTGTTAATGAAATTTATTATTTTTTTAGATACTTCTAATGTTAAAACTTTAGT
>CANQGV010000029.1 GCA_947623475.1 uncultured Clostridia bacterium
TCTTTTATTACTTCATCTAATGTGCTTAATGTGTCTTTTTCAAATCCTTTTGAACATATTATAACTGGTTTATTACCTACATAATCTTTATATTTTACAAATGTCTCTCTTGTAAATTTTGAAGGTGTTACATGTAAAATAAATTCTACATCTTTTACTACATATTCAATATCTGTTGAACATTCAATTCCATCAGGTATTTTTAATTCTGGTAAAAACACACATTTCTTTTCATTATTTATTACATCTTTTTCTTTTTCAGAAAAAGACCATATTTTTACTTTATTTCCTAATCTAGCCAGATGAGTTGCAAGTGCTACTCCCCAGCTTCCACTTCCTATTATAGCTATTTTTCTCATATTTTATGTCCTTTCTTATTTAAAACTTAATCTATTTTCTTTTCCTTCTAGTATTCTTTTTAAATTACTTCTATGATTAAATACTATTATCACTGCCATTATTATACCAAATACTAAATAATTTCCATCTGCTATATAATGTTCATGTATGAATAGTGTTAATACTGGGAATAGTACTGAAGCTGAAATTGATCCTAAAGAAACCATTCTTGTAAGTGCCATTATAACTAATGCAAATACTAAACAAATCAATCCCATTTGCCAGTTTGTTATCAATGCTACTCCTAAAGATGTTGCAACACCTTTACCTCCCTTAAATTGAAAGAATATTGGATAAGTATGTCCTATAGCTACTGCTACTCCAGATATTTGTACTAATAAAGCTTTATCTATACTTCCTTTCATAATGTTAGCTATTAATATCGCAATTAAAGAAGGAATTACTCCTTTTAGTATATCACATACTAAAGTTATTGCTGCAGCTTTTTTCCCAACAGCACGAAGCATATTAGTGCTTCCAGCATTTCCACTTCCTTTTTCCCTAACATCAAATCCTGCTACTTTTTTGCTAATAATAACAGAAAAATTAATACTACCTATTGCATATGCAATAATTGCCATAATTATGTACACTGTCATTTGCTACACTCCTTTCTCATTTTTTTCTCTTACAATAATTCTAATTGGCGTTCCTTCTAAACCAAATTCTTTTCTTATTTGATTTACTAAATATCTTTGGTACGAAAAGTGAAATAATTGTTTACTATTTACAAATATTACAAATGTTGGTGGTTTTGTTGTAGCTTGTGTTCCATAAAATATTTTTAATCTTTTTCCTTTATCTGTTGGTGGTTGTACCATTGCAATAGCTTCATTTATTACTTGATTTAATAATGAAGTTGATATTCTTTTTGCATTTTGTTCTGCTACATCGTTTATCATTTCAAAAATTTTATCTACACGTTTTCCTGTCTTTGCTGATATAAATATAATTGGTGCATATGATAAATATGATAATTTAGAATAAACTTGTTTTTTGTATTTTTCTAATGTCCCTGTTTCTTTTTCATATTCATCCCATTTATTTACAACAATTATAATTCCTTTTCCTGCTTCATGTGCTTCACCAGCTATTTTAGCATCTTGATCTGTTACTCCTTCTAAAGCATCTATTAACATTAAACATACATCTGATCTTTCTATTGCAAGTAATGTTCTCATTATACTAAATTTTTCAATTGATTCTTTTACCTTACTTTTTTTTCTAACTCCTGCAGTATCTATAAATACATATTTTCCATGTTCATTTTCATATTTAGAGTCGACTGCATCTCTTGTTGTTCCGGCAATTTCACTTACTATTGCTCTATTTTCTCCAAATATTTTATTTATTAATGATGATTTTCCTACATTTGGTTTTCCTATTACAGCTACTTTTATTTCATCATTATTTTCTTCATTTTCGCCTTCAGGAAAATGCTTAAATATTTCATCTAGTACATCACCTATTCCTATTCCATTTGTAGAAGATATTGGAAATGGCTCACCTATTCCTAAATTATAAAATTCATATGCAGATTGTTTATCTACCTCAAAATTATCTGCTTTATTGCATACTAATACCACAGGCTTATTTGACCTTTTTAACATCAAAGAAATTTCTTTATCAACAGCTGTCAAACCTTGTCTAATATCTGTAACAAATATGATTACATCTGCCATTGTTACTGCTAAATCTGCTTGTTCTCTCATCTGTGATAATATTATATCTTCTGATTCAGGTTCAATTCCTCCTGTGTCAATTAGTGTAAAATCTCTACCTCTCCAATTTGTTTCTGCATAAACTCTATCTCTTGTTACACCTGGTGTATCTTCAACAATAGAAATTCTACTTCCTGCAAGATAATTAAAAAAGGTTGATTTCCCTACATTTGGCTTTCCTATTATTGCTACAATTGGTTTTGCCATTATTTCCTCCTTTTAAATACGTACAAATCCTCCTACAACTCTATTTTCTTCACTAGATGGTAGTATTTTAGATCCTCCTGCTAAAACTATTAAGTCTCCTTTTTCTAAAATATTTCTTTCTTTTAATATTCTTATTCCTTCTTCTATTTTTTCTTCTATTGTCATAGTGTCACTTTTTACTAGTATTGGAGTTACATTCCAAGTAAGAGATAATTGATAATATGTTTTCTCATCATCTGCTATAGCAAATACTGGACAACCTAATCCCATTCCTGATATTTCACGAATAGAGTCACCTTTATGAGTGTATGCAACTACTGCATTTGCCTGTAAGTGATTTGCTGTAATACAAGCTATATATGCAATATTCTTTTCTAAATCCCCATGTTCTATTACTACTTTTCTTCTAGTAAATTTTTTCCAATAGTTTATAGAACTTTCTGTTGTTTTTGATATTCTATCCATTATTCTTACACAATCAATAGGATTTTCTCCCATTGCACATTCTCCAGATAACATTATAGCTCCTGTTCTATCATATACTGCATTTGCTACGTCACTAACTTCTGCTCTTGTAGGTCTTGGATTTTTTATCATAGATTCCAACATTTGTGTTGCAGTAATAGAAGGTTTTCCATTTTTGTTACAACCCTTTATAAATTTCTTTTGAACAAATGGTACTTCTTCTAATAGAATTTCTACTCCCATATCACCACGAGCAACCATTATTCCATCTGATACTTTAAGAATTTCTTGGAAATTATCAATTCCCTCTTGATTTTCAATTTTAGCAATTATTTTTACTTTTTCACCATTTATTTTTTTCAATAGCTCTCTTATTTCTAAAACATCTGATGCCTTTCTTACAAATGATGCAGCTATAAAATCTATTCCTGCAGCAACACCTTTAGTAATATCTTCTACATCTTTACTTGTTAATGCTGGTAAATCTAATTTCATTCCAGGAACATTCATTGTCTTTCTGCTTCCTAATTCTCCTGTATTTAAAGCTTCACATACAATATCTTTATCTTCTACTGCCATAATTTTAAATGATAAAGCTCCATCATCAACTAATAATGTTGATCCAACTTTTACATTTTTGTATAATTCTTTGTATGTTATTGTAACTTTTTCATTATTACCATGTATTTTTTCATTTACAAATGTAAATTTTTGTCCTCTTTTTATTATAACTTTTTGATTTCCAGATCCTAATACTCCTGTTCTTATTTCTGGACCTTTTGTGTCTAAAAGTATAGCTATTGGTTTATTTAATTTAGCTCTTACTCTCTTTATCATTTCAATTTTTTCTTTGTTTTCTTCATATCCTCCATGTGAAAAATTGATTCTTGCTACATTTAACCCTGCTTCTACTAATTTTGTAAATGTTTCTTCACTTTCACTTGCTGGTCCTATTGTTCCTACTATTTTCGTCTTTCTTATTTTTCCTTGCATTTTATAATTCTTCCTTTCTAGTTTAGTTATTTATTCGTGTTTTAATATCCCGGTTTTTTTAATAATTTGAACATATTTTTCTTATATTCTTCTACTCCTGGTTGATTAAAAGGATTAACACCTAATATGTGTCCTGATATTGCACATGATTTTTCGAAGAAATATATTAGTTCTCCTATATTTTCTTCATTTAATTCATTTATTACTATTCCTATATTTGGAACATCTCCACTAACATGTGCTTTTATTGTTCCTTCTAATGCTTTTTTATTTACATAGTCCAATCCTTTACCAGCTAAATAATTTAATCCATCTAAATTATCATCATCTGGATTTATAGTAATGTCAGATTTTGGACGTTTTACTGCTATTACAGTTTCAAATAAGTTCCTTCTACCATCTTGTATATATTGTCCCATTGAATGTAAGTCTGTTGTATTATCCATTCCTACTGGTAGTATTCCTTTTTTATCTTTTCCTTCGCTTTCTCCATATAGTTGTTTCCACCATTCTGTAAAGCTATGCATTTTAGGCTCATAGTTTACTAAGACTTCTTCATTTTTGTTTTTTCCATATAATATATTTCTTACTACTGCATATTGATAACATGGATTATCTTTTATTTCTGGCTCATTATATTTTTCTTGTGCTATTTGAGCTCCTTTCATTAGTTTGTCAATATCAATTCCTGCTGCTGCAATTGGTAATAATCCAACAGCTGTTAATACAGAATATCTTCCTCCTACGTTATCTGGTATAACAAACATTTCATATCCTTCTGATTTAGCTAATTGATTTAATGCTCCTCTTTCTTTATCTGTTGTTGCATAAATTCTGCTTCTAGCTTCATCTATTCCATATTTATTTTCTAATATTTCTCTAAATATTCTAAAAGCAATAGCTGGTTCTGTTGTAGTTCCAGATTTAGATATTACATTAACTGAAAAATCTCTATCTCCTATAAAATCTATCATTTCATTTATATAATTTGAACTCAAATTATTTCCTGCAAATAATATTTGAGGAAAGTCTCTTTTATTGTCAGGTAGCATATTATTAAAAGAACTTGTTAGGGCTTCAATAACTGCTCTTGCACCTAAATAAGATCCTCCAATTCCAATAACAACTAAAACATCAGATTCTTTTTTTATTTTTTTTGCTGCTTTTTTTATTCTTGCAAATTCTTTTTTATTATATTTAGTTGGTAATTCTAGCCATCCCACAAAGTCTTTTATATCATTCGATCTTTTCTTCAGATCTTTATGTATACTTTCCACCTGTTTTTGATATTCTAAAATTTCTTTTTGATTTATTCCAGTACTTTTTAATTTTAAACTAATAGCCATAAATTTAACTCTCCTCTCTTTTTTATTTTTCTTTATTAAAGTCCATTCTCTTACCCCATCTATTATATATAAAATATAATTATTATTCAAGGCTTTTAGCTAATTATTTAGTTTTTTAATTACTAAGCAATAATTTATTTTCATACTTTTTATAAAAAATATTATTATAGTATCAAATTTTTACAAAAATCTCTTTAATTTTCTATAATTTTATGATATACTACAAATGATTTGTAAGATTTTATCAAAAGAAAAATTTAGGAGGAATAAAAATGGATTTTAAGAAATGTAACAGATGTGGAAGCTTTTATTTATCAGAAGGTGATGTTTGCCCTAAATGCAATACAAAAGATACCTTCGAACTTTCAACTTTTAAAAAATATATTGAGAAGAATGGAACTAATGATTCCATAAATAAAATATCTCAAGAACTTGGAATACAAGTTAGACATTTAAATAGATTTTTAGGATATAAAGAATTACAAAAATATGCACCTGCTTTAAAATCTAATGTTCCTACTAATCAATTAAAAACAAACCAAAAACAAAATACAAAAAAAATAGAATTATAAAATAAAAGAATATCATTAGATATTCTTTTATTTATTTTTTATTTCGAAAAAGTTTCCTTTTCCTATTTGTATTATATCTCCTTCTTGTATTTTTTCAATATTAGATAACTCCTCTGTTCTAACACCATTTATTTTTACAGCACCTTGTTTAAATAATCTTCTTATTTCTCCTTTTGATTTGTATTTTCCAGTATTTAATATAGCATTAAGTAATTCTTGTTCAATATTATCAGTATTAGTATCAAAAGGTATTGTTGGTGTGTTTTCTGGTGCTTGTTGTTTTTGAAAAGCTGTTTTAAAGTTTTCTTCTGCTTGATCAGCACTTACTTTATCATGATACAAAGTAGTAATTTCTTTTGCCAATTCCATCTTTATATCTCTTGGATTTTCTCCTTTTTCCATTCTTTGTTTTATTATATCTATTTGATCTGGATGTACATCTGTACATAATTCATAGTATTTTATAATTAACTCATCTGGAATTTTCATTACTTTAGTATACATTTCATTAGCTTCATCATTAATTCCTATGTAATTTCCTAAACTTTTACTCATTTTTTCTACTCCATCTACACCTTCTAATATAGGCATAAATAAAGTAATTTGTGGCTCTTGTTCAAAATCTTTTTGAATATTTCTTCCCATAAGAACATTAAATATTTGATCTGTTCCTCCTAATTCTAAATCTGCTTCTATTGCAACAGAATCATATGCTTGCATAAGTGGGTAGAAAAATTCATGTACAGATATTGGTTGTTGATTTTCATATCTATTTTTAAAATCATCTCTTTCTAGCATTCTTGCTACTGTACATTTAGATGCTAGTTTTATTACATCTTCAAAGTTCATTTTTCCTAGCCATTCACTGTTAAATTTTACAGTTGTTTGTTCTTCCTTTAATACTTTAAATATTTGTTTTTCATATGTTTTAGCATTTTCAATTACTTGTTCTTTAGACAATTGTTTTCTTGTTTTTGATTTTCCTGTAGGATCTCCAATCATACCAGTAAAATCACCTATAATAATTATAGCTTCATGTCCTAACTCTTGTAATTGTCTTATTTTTCTTAAAACAACTGCATGACCTAAATGTATATCTGGTGCAGATGGGTCCAAACCTAATTTTATTCTTAATGGTCTATTTTCTTTATCTACATTTTTTAATTTTTCTTTTATATCTTCTATATTAGTATGCTCTGCTGATCCTTTTAACATTATTTTTATTGTTTCATCTATATTCATAAATAATCTCTCCTTTATCAGATTCTTTAAAATTTTAACACCAAACTTTAAATGTGTCAAATTGCTTTCTTCCCTTTATAGCAATATTTTTTCTTTAGTCTAACTATATTATTTTAACACAAAAACCATCCTTTTAAATTCAGGATGGTTTTTAAATTTTATTCATTAGAATTTTGATTTTCTGTATTGCTTGCTGTATTTGTTGTATTTGTATTTGTTTCTGTTTCTACAGTATTAGTTGTTCCTTCTTCTTTTTCTTTCTTTTCTTCCTCTTCTTTTAGCTTTTCAAGAGTACCAATTAGTTCTTGCAATTTTTTAACATCTTTTCCCATCATTTCCCAATCATTATTACTATTTGATTGTTTTAAATTGTTGTTTGCTTTAATTATTTCTTCTAATACTCCTTCAATATCATCTGTATCTTCTACTTCAATATCTACAGCATATTGTGAAAGTAAATTTTCTAAAGCTGTTTTTAAATCATTTCCAATAGCTACTTTATTTCCTGAAGCAACTACTACTTTTTTAAGTATTGGAACTTCTGATTCATTTAACAATGTTTGGTAAATTGGCTCAACATAAAGTAATGTATTATTTAAAGGAACAATAATCATTTGTTTTGTAACCTTTGCTCCTGTTGTAGAAACACTTTGCAATTCTGCTGAAATTTCCTCATCTTCTGATATTTGTTTATCAAGTTGCATAGGTCCTACAATATTACTATCTGCTGAGAATTTATATAATTTTAATTTATTTGTTGTTCCATCTGTTTTTCCTACTAAATAAGAAATTAAATTTTGTTTTTCTGCTGGTGTGTAAATTTGTACAAGTCCTAATTCTTGTTTTTCATCTTTTGTCTTTACCATTGTGTAATAAGGTGCCATTGATGTTCCTGTTGATTTTGTAGAAGTTGTAGTATTTGTTTTTGCTACTTCCCATAAATCATCACTTCTATATAAAACATCTGGTTTTACATTATGATAGATACTAAGCATATTTGATTGAATCCTGTATAAATATTCTGGATAAACTATATGTTTTGCTATATCTGATGGAATTTGTTCATCTAGATCTTTAAATAAAGTTTTATATGTGTTTCTATATCCCATTGCAATTGGATCTGTTCTATCTGTTACATAATAAGACATTGTTCCATCATATGCATCTATAATTACTTTTACAGAATTACGTATATAATTTATTTTTTCTTTTATATTATCATGTTCAATACTTGTATATTGAGAATATGGATAATTTCCTGAAACTGTATATGCATCTACTACCCACATAATTTTTCCTTCATCTGTTATTATAGTATATGGATTTGAATCATAAATTAAATTAGGTAATGCTTTTTTCGCTCTTTCTACTACATTTCTATTTATCAATATTTTACTATCATCTGTCATTTCTCCTGAGAATGCTAAGTTTAAATCACCTTTTGTTATTCCTAAAATCAATCTATCTATAAAATTTAATTTTAATCCTGCTTTTCCTTCATATACTGATGTATAATCATTTCCTGTTTCATCTGTATAATCATATTCTTTTTTATTTTTTGTATTTGTAGCAACTGAAGAATTTGTTTCTAATCCAAAATACATTCTTGGTTGCTTAACTTTTATAACATTATCTTCTCCTGAAACTTCTTTTTGTATATAATTAATTGTTCCATTTTCTGTTGTAGATGTTGCAGAAGCAAGTATTAGTCCCATACCATGAGTATTTTCATATGTTTTATTATTATATGTTCTTCCTGAACTCTTCATTTCTCTTGGTGCTATATAAACTAAATTTTCTTTTCCATTTACATTATATGACCCAATTGTTGCATTTTTATATGAATAATATCCTGTTCCTGTTTGACTATCTTCTAAAGTTTCTAATAGTGCTTCTTTACTTACAATTGAAATATTGTTAATTGTATCTTGATTTTGATTAACTTCATTTTCTGTAATAGTTCCAGAATTTTCAATATTTTCTTCGTCGATACTTATGTTATATGCATCTTTTGTATTTTTTATGTTGTATGCTAAATATTGTTTTTCCTTGTCTAGTTCGTTTGTTTTTACAAATATTAAGTCATATGAAATCATTATTGCAAATAGTGCTACCAAATAGACTGGAATTGGTATTAATTTCTTTATTATTTCTTTCATTCCTGATTTTGAAATAGCTTTAACGGCTCTAAATACACAAACAACTATAACTAATGCAAATATTAAATTACCAAATAATTTTATTGTTGCTTCTGTGCTTCCAGCACCTGTTATTGAAATATCTTCTTCATCTAATTTTACAATTTCACCAAATAATATATTTTGTGTACCTATAACTGTAAGAGCAGCAATTGCTACTGCTATTATTTTTATATTACGTTTTACCTTTTTTAATAAATTACTTTGTTTTAACATCTTGCCATCTATTCCTTCAAAATAATTATTAAAAATTATTACATAATATATAGCTGTGTATGCTGATATTCCTGTTAATAAAGCAATTATATATATTAAAATCATTTCGATTACTGGTTTTTGTAACATATAATAAGCTATATCAAATTTAAAAATTGGATCTTGTATGTTAAAAGTTGAATTACTTAAAAATAAAATAATTTTATCTGTAAATACTATTCCTATTACTACACTTACTATTACTGATATTACTAAAGCTAAAGATTTATTAGCTAATTTTGGCATTTCTTTATTTTCTTTATCAAAAAATACCTTTAGTCCCTTTTTTATTCCTCTATTAGTAAAGTACATAATAAAATATAGTAATACAAAGTTTATTCCCATAATAGCTGCTTTATATGTTAAATTTGTATAAAATACTGGTATAAAGTTTTCTCCTAATTCTTGAAACTCTAAATAACTACCTCTTAATGAAATATACATTACTATAGCAAATACAGCTAAAAAAAGTAATACTAAGCTCATTCTTACTTTTCCATGTTTCTTTTTAGTTTCTTTACTTTCTACTTTATTTTCATTATTACTTTTTTGCTCTTCTTTTTCTGTTTTTTTCATTTCTTCTTTAGTTTCTTCTACTTTTTTATTTTCTTTTTTAGTTTCTTTTATTTTCTCGTTATTTTTCTTTTCTTCCACTATTACACCTCTCTTCTATATAATTGCTTTTACAAAATCTTCTGCATTAAATATTTCCATATCATCTATTTGTTCTCCAACACCTATAAATTTTACAGGTATTTTATTTTCTTCTACTATTCCTATTACAACTCCACCTTTTGCAGTTCCATCTAACTTTGTTAAAATTAAGCCTGTTATATCTGCTTCTTCTTTAAAGGCTTTTACTTGTGAAATTGCATTTTGACCTGTTGCTCCATCTATAACAAGTAAAACTTCTTTTGATGCTTCTGGCATTTCTTTATTTATTACTTTATTTATTTTTCTTAATTCATCCATTAAATATTTTTTATTGTGCAATCTTCCAGCTGTATCTACTATCAATACATCTGCTTCTAGCTCAGTTGTTTTTTTCATTGCTTCATATACAACTGAAGCTGGATCTGATCCTTCATCTCTTTTTACTATTTCTGCACCTGCTCTATTAGCCCAAATTTCTAGTTGTTCTACTGCTGCTGCTCTGAATGTATCTGCTGCTGCAACAACAACTTTCTTTCCATCTTTTGCAAGTCTATTTGCTATTTTTCCAATAGATGTTGTTTTTCCGACTCCATTAACTCCTATAACAAGTATTACAGATGGCTTTGTTTTTAAATTCAAGCTAACATCAGCTACATCTAATATATTTTTCATTTCTTCACGTAATGCTTGTTTTACCTCTTCTTCTTCATGTATTTTTTGTTTTTTTATTCTATTTCGTAAATTATTTATTATTTTTATTGATGTATCCATTCCTATATCTGACATTATCAATATTTCTTCTAACTCATCTAAAAAATCTTCATCTACTTTTCTAAAGTTGCTAAAAACATTATTTATTTTTTCATCAAAAGATTCTTTTGTTTTGTTCATTCCTTTTTTTAATTTTTCAAAAAATCCCATTAGTTATTCTCCTTATTCGTAAACTAAATATAAGTATAACATATTTTCAGATTTTTTCAACTTTTCTTGAAAAATTTTACATCAACAATTATAACATATTTATGTCAACTTTTCAACCTTATTTTTATCTTATTTATTAAATTTTCGTATACATTTTAAAAGCAAGAGAATTTAATCAATCTCTTGCTCTAATTTTATTTTATTTATCTTCTTTTTTGTCATCATCTTTTTTTCAGTTTTAGCTTCTTCTTTAGCTGGAGCTTCTTCAGCTTTTTCAGC
>CANQGV010000030.1 GCA_947623475.1 uncultured Clostridia bacterium
TGCATTATCCAGTCTATAAAGTTATTTGGATTTATCATATAGTTGTCTACTCTATATACTTTTACTCCTTTGTCATCTTCAAAATATGGTACATCTCCATCTTTATAAGTTATAACCGTAACTTCGTGTCCATCATTCAATAATTTTTTTGATAAATCGTGTACTACTCTAGATATTCCACCTACAACTCTTGGTGGATATTCCCATGTTAACATTAGTATTTTCATTATTAACATTCTCCCTTTCTTTCAGTCCTCTTTTGTTCCTTTTATATTTTATACAAATTTCATCAAAAAGTAAATGTTTTTTTGCAATTTTATCCATTTTTTTCTTTACATTTTTATTACAAAATTATTTTTTTGTAATATTTCTGTTTTATTTAGTTTTTATGTTAAGCTATACTATGCTAACAATAGCTTTGAGGAGTAAAACAGAAATTTCAAGTCCATGAAAAAATGGCAGACTGATGTCAGTCTTTTTTCTTTTGTCACAGATTTGTAATATTTTTTTGTCGTTTTTGTTCATTTTTCTATTGAATTTATTTCATTTTTATTATACTATATATATGATATAATAAATTTTTACATAGGAGGAAAACAATGCCAAGAAAAACAAAAGAACAGAAAGATTTGGAAGAGAACAAAAAAGCAACAAAGAAAGCAACTAGCAAATCAAAAACTAAAGCAGAAAAGAAATCAGATGAAACTAAAAAAGCAGCTACAAAAACTTCACCAACAAAAAAAGTAACTGCGAAAAAAACCACAACAAAAAAAGCTTCAACAACGAAAAAAACTGCAACTAAAAAAAGTTCAACAGCTAAAAAGACTGCTGATAAAAAAGTTGCGACAAAGAAATCTGATTCAATAAAAAAATCTGCATCAACTAAAAAGACTACAACTGCTAAAAAAAGTTCATCAACAGCAAAATCTACAACGAAAAAAGCTACAACAAAAAAAGCTTCAACGGCTAAAAAAACATCTACTAAGAAAGCAGCTACTAAAAGTAAAAAAACAGCTACATCAAAGAAAAATTCTCTTGTAGATAAAACTTTAGAAATTGCAGAATATTACGATTTACCTTATCGTTATAATAAAACAGTTGTAAAAATTTTAGCACAAACCCCATCTACTCTATTTGTATATTGGGAAATTTCTGATGCTGATATGGAAAATTATAAAAAACAATATGGTGAAAATTTCTTTGAAATAACTATACCTGTTTTAATAGTTCATAATGAAACTTTAGGTTATTCATTTGAAATAGATATAAATGATTTTGCTAATAGTTGGTATTTAAAAGTTAATAATTCTAAATGTTCATATAAAATAGAACTTGGTAGACGTCCTATTGAAAAAAATAACAAAATCACAGAAAATTATATTTATATAGCTACATCTAATGATATAGAAGCACCAAATGATCATATTTTAATAGAAAATCTTACACATTTAATAAAATTTAGAAATATTAAAAATAATAATGAATTTTATAAAGATATATCTAATTTACCAATAATTAAAAAGATTAATAAGGTTTATGATATTTATAAATTGATTTATCAAGATGAAAACTTTGTTGATTTAACAAATCCATCATCTGGTACTTTTTCATCAACATTCAAGTAAAATTAAAGGAGAAATATATAAATGCGAGAAAAAAAAGGTTACGTAAGCTTTGTACTTCATGCACATCTTCCTTTTATTCATCATCCTGAAAGTGATGACTACTTAGAAGAATCTTGGTTATATGAAGCTATTTCTGAAACATATATACCATTGCTTAATAATTTTCAAAAGTTAGTAGATGAAAAAGTTGATTTTCGAATTACAATGTCTATGACACCTCCTCTACTATCTATGTTAGATAATAAATTATTACAAAAAAAATACATCAATTATTTGGAAAAAATGATTGAACTTTCAAAAAAAGAAATTAAAAGGACAGCTGGAGATGAACGTTTAAACAAGTTATCAAAATATTATTTTGACCGTTATTCTAACGATTTACATGTTTTCAAAGATGTGTATAACTGTAATTTAATAACTGGCTTTAAACACTTTCAAGATATAGGTGTTTTGGAAATTATCACATGTGGAGCTACACATGGATACTTTCCTATTTTATATGTTAACGAAAAAACAGTTAGAGCTCAAATAGCAGTTGGTGTTCAAACATATGAAAAATATTTTGGCAGAAAACCTCGTGGTATTTGGTTACCTGAGTGTGGCTATGTCCCAGAAGCTGATAAATACTTAAAGGAATTTGGAATAGATTATATTATTACAGAATCTCATGGGATTTTATATGCTGATCCTACACCTATTTACGGTACATTTGCACCAATTGTTTCACCAGAAGGAGTTATTGCTTTTGGTCGTGATATAGAATCATCAAGACAAGTTTGGAGTTCTATTAATGGTTATCCTGGTGACTTTAATTATAGAGAATTTTACCGTGATATTGGTTATGACGCTGATTATGAATATATAAAACCATATATAGCTCATAATGGTGTTCGTGTACATACAGGAATCAAATATTATAGAATTACTGGAAAATCTGAATTTAAAGATTATTATAATTTACAATGGGCAAAAGATTCTGTCCATATGCAAGCAGGTCATTTCTTAGATTCTAGAAATTCACAAATAGATAACCTTACACAATATATGGATACTCCACCTATTATTTTATGTCCATATGATGCCGAACTTTATGGACATTGGTGGTATGAAGGTCCTTATTGGTTATATATATTATTTAAAAAAATATACTATGATGATTGTAATTTTGAACTAATAACTCCATCAGAATATATTGACCGTTTTCCTAATATGCAAGTATCTTCACCATGTCGTTCAAGTTGGGGTGCTAATGGTTATAGTGAAGTTTGGTTAAATCAAACAAATGACTATGTTCATAAACATCTACATGTTGCAGGTGATAGAATGTGTGAACTTGCTTGGTTGTTCCCAGATGCACAAGATATTCAAAAAGAAGCTTTAAACCAAGCAGCTAGAGAACTCCTTTTAGCACAAAGTAGTGACTGGCTATTTATAATAACTAATGGAACAATGGTTGATTACGCAAAAAAAAGAATTAAAGATCATATTGGAAGATTTACAAAATTATATAATCAAATAAAAGAAAATAATATAGATGAAAAATTCTTAGAAAATATAAAAAAGAAAGATTGTATATTTCCAGATATCGATTATAGAATATATAGATAATTTTAAAAGACGTATAAAATACGTCTTTTTTATTGTTAAAAAAACAAGTTACCTTTTTCTTATATATGCATATTATAATGTATAAGTTTTTTAATTTAGTAGATACTAGTTTTATTGGAAAGGAGATTTTTCATCTATGAAGTCATTAGCTATAAAAACAAACAACAGTCATTTGCTAGACTATCTACTAAATGAATTACGCAATTTAGAAATAAAAAATGTTTGTTTTTCACTTAGAGAATTTAAACATTATAAAAATATTATTATACATTATACAGGAAAAGATTCTTCTAATTTTTATTCAATTATAAGCACTCTTCTAACTTTTCTTATTATTGATGAATTAGAAGAAGACTTTCTAAAAAAAGTAATTATACACAATTATTTTTACTTTGATGCTAATGAGCGAAAAGGAATATTAAATTTATGTTATGACCTATTATCTGAAGATTTTCCTGAATTATTTAATAAAAAATTTACAAGTATTTATAATAGCTTTTTTATGTATATTTCTTCACATAAATCTATTGTTTTAAAAGGATTTATAAATTTCCGAATGAAAAGTTATTGGGAAGTTTTAAGTGAAATAGTAAATGAATCTGTAAATACTTTTATTATAGAAAAAGAATATTTAGAATTTATTTCTCTTTTAAAATTATATATCGAATCTCAAGAGCCTCTTAGTGATGTAGTGCATCTTATTTATACATCTTCTGATTCTTTTTTATTAGATAAAAATAAAAATCGAATAGAAGATGATAACAATATTCTTAATGCAAAATATTTAAGTGATATTAGTTTTTCATCTAATGATTATACTTTAAATTCATTGCTTAGTTTATTACCAAAAAAAATATATATACATTTAGTTGACAATTGTACTGATGAATTTATAAAAACACTTCAAACAATTTTTGAAAACAGAATCATCTTTTGCAATGATTATGAATGTTGTGAAATTTGCAAAAGTTATAAAAAACATAAACGATTTTTATTTAAAAAATAATAAAACCTGACTACTAATATGATTTACTTTTTATTAGGTCAGGTTTTATTTTTTAGTTTTGTAAACTCATATTTATTCCTCTTGCAACTACTGAACTCATATTTACAATTAAATCATCTATTTCTTTAGGTGTTACTATCATATTATAATCATCTGGTATCAAAGCTTCTTTTATTTCTTCATAATTATCTTCCTCTTTTAACTTATTTAAATTGTCATTTGATTCTCCCTTTTCTTGTAACTTCCCAATAAAAATATCTAGACAATCATCTGTTATTGTTGCTAAATCAACAACTGTTGGAACACCGATAGCTATAACTGGAACATTTAATGTATCTATACTTATTTCATTTCTTTTATTTCCAACTCCTGCACCTGGTACAATACCAGTATCAGATAATTGTATAGTTTTACTAATTCTATTTATATTTCTTGATGCTAAAGCATCTATAGCAATTATTAGTTTAGGTTTTATATTTTCTACAATACCTTTTAAAATTTCTACAGTTTCAATTCCTGTTGTTCCTAGAACTCCTGGTGAAATTGCACTAACAGATCTTGTATTTTCATCTAAACATTGTGGCATATAATGTAAAATATGTCTTGTTACATCTATATCTGTTATTACTTTTGGTCCTAGAGCATCTGGTGTTACATATTCATTTCCTAAACCTACTACCAATATTTCTGACTTTTCATTTATATGTTTTTTTATCAATTCTTTTATTTCTTTTGATAAACAAGTTGCAGCTTCTTCTATTTCTTTTTCTTGTGCTGCTTTCAAATTGTTTATATCTATTGTTACATAAACTCCTTTTGGCTTTCTTAATGCTTTTTCTCCTTCTTCATCTAATATTTCTACTTTTATCTTTTTTATGTTTTCATTAAATTGTTCTTCTTCTGTTTTAACACCTCCTACTTCTTGCATATTGTTTGATTTTTTATAAAGATCTCTTCTTTCATCTGCTAAATCTGTTCTAAAACTAAAAGTTTCATTACTCATAAAAAAACCTCACTTTCTACTTTTATACTTTGTAAAAAATGAGGTTTTTATTCTTCTTTATTAAATTAAAATATTCCTTCTATTTCTCCTTTTTTATTTACATCTACACCTTCTGCTGCAGGAACTTTTGGAAGTCCTGGCATTGTTAGTATATTTCCAGCTATTGCAACTATAAATTCTGCTCCTGTTTTTAATATTATTTCTTTTATATGTATATTATAGTCTCCTTTTGCCTCTAAATTGTTCATATCATCAGATATTGAATATTGTGTTTTTGCAATACATACTGGGAAATCTCCATATCCCAATTCTTTTATTCTTTCTATTTCTGCTTTTGCTTCAGCTGTATATTCAACATCTTTTGCTCCATATATTTCTCTTGAAATTTTCTTTATTTTTGTTTCTATACTATCGTTTAATTCATATATATATTTTAAACTATTTTTATTTTTGCTTTTCTCTATAACTTCTACTAATTTTTTAGCCATACTTGTTGCGCCTTCTCCACCTTTTGCCCAACCTTCAACAAGTTCCATTTTTATATTTTTTTCTGCTAATGTTTTTTGCATAAATTCAATTTCTTCTTGTGAATCTGTATTATATTTATTTAATGCAACTACAACTGGCAATCCATATTTATTAGATAGATTATTATAATGATGATATAAATTACTTAAACCTTTTTCTAGACCTTCTATATTTTGTTTTAAAATATCTTCTTTTTCTACTCCACCATGATATTTTAAAGCCTTTATTGTTGCAACTAATACAACTGCACTTGGTTGTATTTGTGCTTTTCTACATTTTATGTCTAAAAATTTTTCTGCACCTAAATCAGCTCCGAATCCGGCTTCTGTTACTACATAATCAGCAAGTTTTAGTGCTAATTTTGTTGCTACTATACTGTTACATCCATGTGCAATATTTGCAAATGGTCCTCCATGAATTATTGCAGGAGTTTTTTCTAATGTTTGTACCATATTAGGATTAAAAGCATCTTTTAATAATGCTGTCATTGCTCCTTCTGCCTTCAAATCTTTTGCATATATAGGTTTGTCATTTTTTCCATAACCAATCAAAATATTTCCTAATCTTCTTTTTAAATCTTCTAAATCTGTAGCTAAGCAAAGTATTGCCATTACTTCTGAAGCTACTGTTATATCAAATCCATCCATTCTAGGTTTTGTATTCTTTTCATTAGATAACCCTGTTTCAACTTTTCTTAATTGTCTATCATTTAAGTCTACACATCTTTTCCATATTACTTTTTCTAAACCTAATTTGTTTCCAAAGAAAATATGATTATCTATCATTGCTGATAATAAGTTATTTGCTGATGTTATAGCATGTATATCACCTGTAAAATGTAAATTTATATCTTCCATAGGTGCTACTTGTACTTTTCCTCCACCTGTTGCTCCACCTTTTATTCCAAATACTGGACCAAGTGAAGGCTCTCTTAAAGCTAATATTGATTTTTCCCCTATTTTTGAAAGAGCATCTGCTATTGCTATTGAGACAGTTGTTTTTCCTTCTCCTAAACTAGTAGGACTTATTGCTGTTACTAGTATCATATTCCCATCTGGTTTATCTTTTAATCTTTCATAAACTTCTTTTGATATTTTAGCCTTATACTTTCCATATTGTTCAAGTTCTTCTTCTTCGATTCCTACTTTTTTAGCAATTTCAACAATTTTTTCTAATTTCGTATTTCTTGCTATCTCAATATCTGTCATTATTACTCCTCCCTTTTACTTTATTTTTAATATTTTCTTTATTTTATTTACAATTCTTATAAAAACTCCTTCATCTGTAGCTTGGATTTCAACTGGTAAACTATGATTATTAGTTTCATCTTTATCTTTATTTATTGTTGCTTGTAAAGGTTCTGGTATTATTACTTTAGACTTTTCCTTGTCTTCGAACAATATGGACGGATCATATTTTTTTTGTTTTATTTTTTCATTTTTTATTCTTTCATTTTTCTGATTTTTGTTTATTTCTTCTCTTTCCTCTTCATCTGCCAAATAATCACGATATATATTATATAAAAGTGCTCTTGTTTCAGGCATCATATCCTGCTCATCTAATTCAAAGTTTTCATTTATTTCATATTCATATTCAAGATCCATATTTTTCTTTATTGTTCTAATAGTCAACCTTGGAATTTTTCTGTATTCTTCTTTATCTAAATACCTCAATATTACATAAGCTTCTTTAAATGCTCGGCTATATGTTTTTTCCATTTATTTGTTTTTCTCCTTCTTCTAATTCTTTTTCTTTTGCTTTTAAAAAGTTATCTAGTTCATCACATATTTGAACATTTGAAATTCTTGATCCTATCTTTTGTAAATCTTCTTTGTTAAATTTTTTATCATTATTATATAATTTTTCAATTTTATCCATTATTTCCTCATTTCTTTTCTCTTGTTGTAATAATGCAAAATCTTTTAGTGTTTCTTTAGATATTTTTATTATATTTTTGCCTTTTATTTCTCCATAATATAAAAATTCTTCTGATTCATTGGCTCTTTTTTCTATATTTGCAATCATTTCATTTGTAAGTTTATCTTCTTTTTTTATTTTTGAAGTTTCTATTATATATTCTTCTGCATCTACAAGTTTTTTACCAAATTCTTCTTTTGGTATTCTTACCATTATATAATTATCTTTATAATTTTCTCCATATTTTTCAGAAATACTCGCACTACTTGAAAGTGAAATACAATTTGTATCTCTTCTATAATTTTCTTTTATATGATCATATACTTCTTCTAGTGTAATTCCTGTAGAATTGCTATATTTTGAAGGTGGATTATCTTTGTTCTCTTCCCATCTTTGCTTGTCTGTTCTGATTTTTGTATATTTTCCTTTTTTGTCTGTTATAAATCCCTTTTCTAAATCTTCATTGTCACTCATATTTAGTGCACGGAAAAGATAATAGTTTTTCTCATCTTGGATAATATCTTTCATTTGTTATTTCCCTTTCAATTAAAATATCATTCCTGCAATAAAGCCTAATACTGCACCTACAAATACCTGCACAGGAGTATGTCCTAAAACTTCTACTAATTTTTCAGATACTTGTATTCCTTCATATCTACCTATCATTGTTGTAAGACTTACAACTACTGCTGAATGTGAACTTGGCATTCCACCAGCTCCCATAATTCTTTTAAAGTTAAATTTTTTAGTTGTTACCAAATCATATAATACCTTAAACACCTGTATTCCAAACCACAATGTAAGTGGTACTATAATAAATTTATTGCTTTCGAAAAAGTTGTCCATCCCCGTATTCCTTTCTAATCTTCAAATTTTGCTTCTTCTATTTTTCCTTCGTTTTCTAATAAAATTGTTATTTTCTTTTCTGCATTTTCTAACATTTCATTACATTCTTTTGATATTTTCATTCCTTCTTCAAATTTTTCTACTGATTTTTCTAAGTCTAATTTTCCTTCTTCAAGTTCTTTAACTATATTTTCCAATTCTTCCATATTATCTTCAAAACTTTTCTTCATAATATTTCCCTTCTTATTCTTTTAGTTTTACCTCTTTTGTTTTTATGTCTACAGTGTAATAATTTTTAGCCTTAGTTGTTTCTACTTCTCTAACTGCTATTGTAAAAATGTCTCCATCTTGACTATCTAATGTAAAATATACTGTTTCATCTTCTCCCCAATATTTTCCCATCATTTCTAATGCCATTTTTTCATTATCTGTTGCTTCTTCAGGTTGTGCAGATTCTGCTTCTACTTTTTTTAGATTTTCTTCTCTTACTTTATTTTTGTGTGCTATTATTAAACTTATTACTGTTACAACTATAGCAACAAGTATAACTACTAAAATTATTTTATTTAAACAACTAGTACTTTTTTCTTCATGTTTTTTCATATTTTAACCTCCTTTATTGTACTGTTGCTTGTTTTTCACCATCAACGAGTTTTATATCTAAAATATCTCCAGATTTTAATTCTTTAACACTATTTATAATTTTTCCTTGTTTTTGAACTATTGAATATCCTCTTGTCATTGTTTTTAATGGACTAAGAGTATCTAATTTTGCAACTATTTCTACATATTTGCTTTTTTGTTGTTTTAATTTGTTTTTTATTTCATATTCCATGCTTTTTATATAATTATCCAACTTTAAATATCGTTCTTCTATATTTCTTTTAGGCTCTTTAAAAACTGAACTTGATATACATTTTTGATAACGCATTTTCATTACTTCCACTTTTTTTAGTAAAGATATACGTAATCTTTTTTGATATGTATATATTTTTTCCTTTATTTCATATATATCTGGAACAGCTAATTCTGCTGCAGCAGATGGTGTTGGTGCTCTTAAATCTGCTACAAAATCTGCGATTGTAAAATCAGTTTCATGACCTACTGCTGATATTATAGGTATTTCAGAATTATAAATTGCATTTGCTACAATTTCTTCATTAAATGGCCATAGGTCTTCTAATGATCCTCCTCCTCTACCAATAATCAATACATCTGCCAATTTTTCCTCATTCATTAGTTGAATTCCCTTGGCTATTTTTTCAGCTGCACCTTCTCCTTGTACAGGTACTGGGAATAATTTTATATATACATTTGGATTTCTTCTAGTTGATACATTTATAATATCTCTTATTACTGATCCAGTTTTAGAAGTTAATACTCCTATAACTTTAGGCATTTGTGGTATCTTTTTTTTATGCTCTTGTAAAAACATACCTTCTTTTTCTAACTTATTTTTTAGTTCTTGATATTTAGTATATAAATCACCTAGACCATCTTCTTCCATGGCTTTTACATATATTTGATATACTCCATCTCTTTCAAAAACAGAAATAGCTCCAAAAACCATTACTTTCATTCCGTCTTTTGGTACAAAATTTATTTTTTGTGCATAGCTTTTAAACATTACACATTTTACCAAACAATTTTCATCTTTTAATGTAAAATATAAATGTCCTGTATAATGATTTTTGAAGTTAGATATTTCTCCTTTTACTAAAATATTATTCAAATATTCATCTGTATCTATTTTATCTTTTATATATTTATTTAATTCTGTAACAGTTATTGCTAATTCTGCATATTTCATTACATCATTCCTTTATTATACTTGCTAATATTCCATTGATAAATTTTGGAGATGTTTCTTCTCCATATTTTTTTGCAAGTTCAACTGCCTCATTTATAACTACTTTATAAGGCAATTCTTTATATTTTATTTCATATATTGCAAGTTTTAATATAGATAAATCTATTTTAGAGATTCTTTCTATTTTCCAATCTGATTTTAAATTACTTTTTATCAATTCATCTATAGCTTTTTCATTTTTATCAATTCCTAAAATAGCATCTTTTATATAGTCTATTGCTATATTGTTATTTATTTCATTATTTTCAGTAAAAGTTTCTATTTGTTCTTCTTTATTTTCGACTTTTTGTATTTCTAAACTATATTGCAATTTAAAAGCTAACTCGCGCATAGCCGTTCTATTCATTTTTTATCCCCTTTTAGTTACATTTTATCAATAAAACTTTTTAATTTTGTTTTTACATCTTCTTTATTTTGTTGAACATAATTTCCTACAATAGCTCCTAAAGCAATAACTACTATTCCAAGAATTAAATCATATAGTCTTGTAATTAAAATTAACACGCCTATTATAACTCCTATAATAGCTCCACTATATTGTTTAATAAATTTTTTTAACTCTTCCATCCTTTTAGCTCCCTCCATCTATTATATATTTTCTACATCTTTTTTTGGAGCAACGTTTTTTATTTTTATATTTACTTCTTTAACTTCTAAGTCTGTTGCATTTTTTACTTTTTCTTTTATTTTT
>CANQGV010000031.1 GCA_947623475.1 uncultured Clostridia bacterium
AGCCGTTGACATTGTAATTCCTAATTCACTACATATCTTCTCCATTTCCTTTTTTAAATCTTCATCTATTCTAAAATTCACTAATGTTTGAGCCATTTTTTGACACCTTCTTTCTGTATATAATTATATCATAATATAAAGATATTGTCAATACATTGTCTTTATATCGTATGAAGATTTATGATTTTTATACATTATTTTTACAACAGTTTTCTATTATAATATAATTGACTGTTGTTTTTTATACTGTATAATATTAGTAAAATAATGAGAGAATGAGTATATTGTTAAATATAAAAAAGAATTGAAATTAAATCTATGAAAATTATAAATTTCATTTAGATAATAACGTAAAAATATTTGAGGTGTATAATAATGCAAAAAGAAAACTTTAATAATGATTTACCTGAAAAGGTTAAATGTCCTTTATATAAAAAAACAATAAGAGTAGATATGTGCTTTGATACGATAATGGTCGTAGATAAAAAAGCTCCAGAAAGGATAATAGAAAAAAAATTAAGTGATACAGATAAGAAAATTTGTAAAAATTGTAAATATTACGATTGTTAGTATAATTGTAAAATTTGACTATTAATATAATTTATAGTATATTTTTAATAGAGATTAGTTTTGGCACATTTTGGCTGGAGTTAATCTCTTTTTTTAGGCATCTGGAAAGAAATAGGTTACATTGATTTTTCTGACTCTTATAAAGTGTTTTAGAGTTTTTATGGGGCCACTAGGCAGAATTGAACTGCCGACCTACAGGTTACGAATCTGTTGCTCTACCAACTGAGCTATAGTGGCATATTTTAAAGAAACGGATGTATTTATCATCCATTTCTTTTTTATAATCTTATATAACCTCAAAAACTATTTACTTTTTATACTTTAAAGCTTCCTTTACTAAGCCTACAAATAATGGTGCTGGATTATCTGGTCTTGATTTTAATTCTGGGTGAAATTGTCCTGCTATAAAATATGGATGCATATCCTTTCTTAATTCCACTATTTCTACTAAATTTCCATCTGGAGAAGTTCCAGAACAAATCAAACCTGCTTTTTCTAGTTTATCTTTATAACTGTTATTATATTCAAATCTATGACGATGTCTTTCTGATATTTCATCTTTATTATATACTTCTTTTGCTATTGTTCCTTCTTTTATCACACATGGATAAGCACCTAATCTCATTGTTCCACCTTTTTTGTCTATTCCTTTTTGTTCTTCCATAATATGAATTACAGGATTTTTTGTATTTTCATCTATTTCAGCTGAATGTGCATCTTTTAATTTCAATACATTTCTTGCAAATTCAGTTACTGCCATTTGCATTCCAAGGCAAATTCCTAAAAATGGAATTTTGTTTTCTCTTACATAGTGTATTGTTTCTATTTTTCCTTCTATTCCTCTGTTTCCAAATCCTCCTGGTACAATTACACCTTGTAATCCTTTTAATTTGCTTTCTACGTTTTCTTTGTTAATTGATTCTGAATCTATTAATTTTACTTTAACATTTACATTATTAGCAAAACCTGCATGATATAAACTTTCTATTACTGATATATATGCATCTTCTAATCTAACATATTTTCCTACTATTCCTATATTTACAATGTTATTTTTATCAACATTTCTTATCTTTTCAACCATTTCTTCCCATTCAGTATTATCTGGTACATATTTGTCTAATTTTAAGTGATTACAAGCTTCTCTTGCTAATCCTTCTTCTTCTAGCATTAGTGGAACTGCATATAAACAATCTGCTGTTTTGTTTTGAATTACACTTGTTTTTCTAACATTGCAAAATAAAGATAATTTTTCTCTGATTGTTTCTGGTATATCTTGTTCTGTTCTACAAACTATAATATCTGGTTTTATTCCAAAGCTTTGTAACTCTTTTACAGAGTGTTGTGTTGGTTTAGATTTTATCTCGTTTGATCCTGATATATATGGCAATAAAGTTACATGTATATACAAAACATCTTCAGGATTTTTTTCTAATCCTACTTGTCTAATTGCTTCAATTATTGAAAGTCCTTCTATATCTCCTACTGTTCCTCCTATTTCTGTTATTACTATATCAGCATCTTTAAATCCATAAATTTTTTCTTTTATTTCGTTGGTTATATGAGGTATTACTTGAACTGTTTTTCCTAAGTAATCCCCTTTTCTTTCTTTTTCAATTACATTTGAGTAAATCTTTCCCATAGTAACACTTGAATTTTGTGTTAAGTTTTCATTTATAAATCTTTCATAATGCCCTAAATCTAAATCTGTTTCAGCACCATCATCTGTTACAAAAACTTCTCCATGTTCATATGGATTCATTGTTCCTGGGTCTACATTTATATATGGATCAAATTTTTGTATTGTTACTTTATATCCTCTGTTTTTTAACAGTCTTCCTAATGAAGCTGCTGTTATTCCTTTTCCTAGCCCTGATACTACTCCACCTGTTACAAATATATACTTTGTATTCATAGACAAAATCTCCTTTTATTAAACTATTTATAATTATATAATAGAGTGAACAAAATTTCAAGATTATTATTTGCATTTAAGTTATATTTTTATTTTATTTGGATATACTTTATTAAATAAAGTTTGGAGGTAATTTGTTATGGATATTAAAGATGTAAATAATATTTTGAGCAATAAAGAAAAGCATGATATTTTTTATGATGATAGACCAGTTTGGATTCAAGGTGTTGATGAGAATGCCAATACAGCAAAAGTCGGATTTGTCGACAATTTTGAAGAAAAAAATGTTTTAATTGAAGATTTATATGAAAAAGATTTATTTAATTAAAAGTGCTTATTTATAAATTGATATAACAGAAATATGTGTATATATTATTTATAACGAACAATTAAATTGATATAAAAAAACATGTGTATATATTTATAATTCACAATTGAGTCAATATAAAATATGAAAAAGGGCTATATATATTATTATATAGCCCTTAAAATATAATTATAAATTAAAATTCTATTTTTTCTTGAATCCATTTTTCCAATTCATTTATTGGTACACGAACTTGTTCCATTGTATCTCTATCTCTTATTGTTACAGCTTCATCTTCTAATGTATCAAAATCAACTGTTATACAATATGGTGTTCCTATTTCATCTTCTCTTCTATAACGTTTACCAATACTTCCAGCCTCATCATAATCACACATAAATTTCTTACTAAGTTTTTCATATACCTCATTTGCTTTGTCTGATAATTTCTTAGATAAAGGAAGTATTGCAACTTTATATGGTGCAAGTGCTGGATGTAAATGTAGTACTACTCTTGTATCTCCTTCTGCTATTTCTTCTTCATCATATGCATTACATAAAAATGCAAGTACTACCCTGTCAGCTCCTAAAGATGGCTCTATTACATATGGTACATATTTTTCGTTTGTTTCTGGATCTTGATATTTCATGTCTTGTTTTGAATGATTCATATGTTGTGTTAAATCATAGTCTGTTCTGTCAGCAATTCCCCATAATTCTCCCCATCCAAATGGGAATGTAAATTCAATATCTGTAGTAGCATTACTATAATGTGATAATTCTTCTTTTGAATGATCTCTAAATCTAATATTTTCTTTTTTCATTCCTAAAGATAATAACCAGTTTTGGCAGAATTCCTTCCAATATTTATGCCATTTTAAATCTGTTCCTGGTTTGCAGAAAAATTCAAGTTCCATTTGTTCAAATTCTCTCATTCTAAAAGTAAAGTTTCCTGGTGTTATTTCATTTCTAAATGCTTTTCCTATTTGTGCAATTCCCATAGGTATTTTTTTTCTTGATGTACGCATTACGTTTTTGAAATCAACAAATATTCCTTGTGCAGTTTCAGGTCTTAGATATATTTCTGATTTTGAATCTTCTGTTACTCCTTGGAAAGTTTTAAACATTAGATTGAACTTTCTAATTTCTGTGAAATTTGTTTTTCCACAATTTGGACAAGGTACTTCATTTTCTTTTATAAAGTTAACTAATTCTTCATCTGACATTCCATCTGCTATCATATCTCTTTTTTGTTCATGAGCCCACTCTTCTATTAACTTGTCTGCTCTATGTCTTGTTTTGCATTCTTTACAATCTATTAGTGGATCTGAAAATCCTCCAACATGTCCTGATGCAACCCATGTTTCTGGATTCATCAATATTGCTGCATCAAGTCCAACAATATCTTTTTGTTCTTGAATAAATTTCTTTCTCCATGCTGATTTTACATTAGTCTTAATTTCATTTCCTAAAGGACCATAGTCCCAAGTGTTTGCAAGTCCTCCATAAATTTCAGATCCTGCATAAATAATTCCTCTGTTTTTGCATAACGCAACTAAAGTGTCCATTGATTTTAACATAAAAATTCCTCCTTTTATAGTTTCGAAGCTTTTGTTTTATTAGGACTTTATAAAACAAAAAAGCTTTCGAAACCTAGCAATATAGCTAGGGACGAAAGTTTATTTTCCGCGTTTCCACCCTAATTCTTAAAATCTAAGATTTTAAGCACCTTAATTTTAGTATATTACTCCAAAGCTCCCCGTACGTACTCATTATTGGTATTTCACCAGCACCAACTCTCTAAAAATGAATATTCTCGCACTTTTTCTTCTTCAACGTAATTATTAACTTTAAATATTATATCATTTTACTCTAATAAAAGTCAATACGAATATATGAATTTATCTTTTATTGCTGTAAGTAAGTTTTTTTTACAAATGGGTTGCATATTTTAAAAAAAACATGTATAATTATTGTTAGTTGAAATTTATAGGGGTATAGTGTTAATGGTAGCACACCGGTCTCCAAAACCGCTTGTCTGGGTTCGAGTCCTAGTACCCCTGCCATATTTCAACTTTTTTTATTTCATAAATTTAAGGTGGTGAATAATTCCAAATATTTTCAATTATTTCAGTATTTTAATATTAATTCTAACTATTTTAATTTCAATATTTTTTATTCCCTATTATTCTAATTCAAATAACTCAACTACAACTAATTCTCAAATTATTGATTTTAATCCTAATGGATTTGTTTGGCCTATTCCTGGTTATACTAGAATAAGTTCTTTTTTTGGAAAACGAAATGCTCCTACTTCTGGTGCTTCTAGTTCTCATTCTGGAATAGACATACCTGCTCCTGTCGGAACTAATTTTATAGCTGTTGCTGATGGTGAAATCACTTTTCGCCAATTTTTAGGTGCAGGTGGTTATACTATAACTCTTTCTTTTGAAAATTTTAGAGTTTCATATTGTCATTGCAATCCTAACTTTATAGTACAGGTTGGAGATAAAATTAAACAAGGGCAAATCATTGGTAGTGTTGGTCCTAAAAATGTTTATGGCGTACTTGGAAATCAGTACTTCGATTCAGATGGGAATCCAACAAATGGTGCTACTACTGGACCACATTTGCATTTAGGTATACGTATCAATGGTGAATACCAAAATCCACTCGATTTTTTCTAAATATCTCCAAATTTCCTAGAAAAGGTTGATTTTTTATGTAAATTATGGTATTATAAATAGGTGTGGAGGAGATTTTTATGGGAAGTAATGCAAAAGCAAGAAATGAATTAATTAAAAGATATGGTGATGAATGTTTTATTGATAAACTAAAATTAAGACCTGATTCAAAAAAACATAAACGTTATAAATCAAAAAAAGAAAAAAAACGTTCTGAAAAACTAACTTATCACCATGAAGACCCAAAAGGACCATCTTCTGTAGAAAACGGTGCTTTATTAAGTAACGAAAATCATCAATGGTTTAATAAACAATCTCCAAAAGTACAAAAAAAATTGAATCAAATATTTGATGAATATAAAAAATGTGATGTCAATTATGTAGACAGTATAAATATAGAAAAATATTTAAATTTAAGAATAGAATATAGCGAAATTATAGCTAAAGAAAATAAAAAAATTGCAATACGTAAAAAGGTTAGAGATTTCTTTAGAAGTAATGATAAGAAAAATTCTAAATATAAAGATGATGATGATGAAAGATAAATACAAAAAACAACATATCTTATAAAAGTTATGTTGTTTTTTTTTGTATTTAAATAAATTGTTTTTCATTATATTACATATCGTCTTCTATATCTATTTCTTCAATATCTTCACATCCTGAACAATGTGGACAATCTCCACCATTACATCCAAATTGACTATTGTTTTGTTCTTCCCATTCTGTATTTCCAGTCCAGTCTAATTCAATTGTATTATTACATTCAGGACATTTTACTTCCTCATTTATTTCGGTTAATTCTACTATAAAACTATTTTCACAGTATGGACATTCAATTTCGAATTCAACGCCTTCATCTTCTTCTATAAATAGTTCATTTTGAATTCTATCTAAAGTTTTTTGCATTTTTTGGACTTGATTTTCCAATTCTTCTAGTCTTTTCTCTATGTCCTTCATATTAACTCGCTCCTTTTATATTCTTTCAATATATTCACAAGTACGTGTATCTATTTTTAATACATCACCTATATTAATAAATAATGGTACTGTAATTTCTAATCCTGTCTCAAGTTTTGCAGGTTTTCCTGAAGTTGTAGTTGTATTTCCACTGAAACCTGGCTCTGTATATGTAACTTCTAATTCAACAAACATTGGTGGCTCTACTGCAAATATGTTTCCTTTAAAAGAAAGTATTGTAACTTCCATATTTTCTTTTAAATATTTTAAACAATCACCTAATTGACTTTCATTTAATGGGATTTGATCATATGTTTCATTATCCATGAAATAATATAATCCTCCATCATTATATAAATATTGCATTACTTGTTTTTCAATTTCTGCTCCTGGAAATTTATCAGATGGGTTAAATGTTTTTTCTAATGTTGCTCCTGTAATTACATTTTTTATTTTTGTTCTTACGAAAGCTGATCCTTTTCCTGGTTTTACATGTTGGAATTCAACCACTCTATAAACATTTCCATCCATTTCAAAAGTTGTTCCATTTCTAAAATCTCCTGCTGAGTATACTGCTGCCATTTTTACTCCTCCTATTTTCTTATTTTATTTTTCAGACTTTGTCTGTTTTAAACGACATTTTATATTTTATCATAATTCTTTATAAAAATCAATTCTTCTAAGTTTTACATAGATAATTTAAATTATAATATAATTTTTCTCAGATTTTGTTAAACTTATACAACCAAATTTTGTAATTTGAACAGTATCTTCTATTCTTACTCCAAATTTTCCTGCTATATAAATTCCTGGCTCACTTGTAACAACCATATTTTCTCTTAAAATTGTATCACTTTTTCGTGTAACATATGGTGCTTCATGTATATCTAAACCAACTCCATGGCCTAGTGCATGTATTAAATTTTGATCATGCAATTTAAAATCATTTTCAACCATTTTTGTTAAAAGCCTAGTATTTGCTCCATCTCTATATTCTTTTAAAGTTTTTTCTTGACTTTCCAAAACCAAATCATATATTGGCTTTACTTCTGGAAGAACTTCTCCCACAAAAATTGTTCTTGTCATATCTGAGCAATAACCATCTACTTTACATCCCATATCTATAGTAATAATATCTTTTTCTTGTATTTTTCTATCTGTTGGTACTGCATGAGGTTTTGAAGAATTTTCTCCTGATGCTACTATTGTTTCAAAGGCTTCCCCTTCTGCATTTTCTTCATAATAGTCTTTTATTTTTCTAGCTATTTGTTTTTCTGTTTTTCCTGGCTTTATATATTTTTTTATATATGAAAAACATTCATCAGTTATTTTACAAGCTTTTTGAATTGATTTTATTTCTTCTTCATCTTTTATAATTCTTTCTTTTTCAATTATGTCTTCTGTTTCAACAAAATTGTTTATTTTATATTTTCTTATATAGTTTTTATATTGAGCATATGTAAGATAATTTTCTTCAAATCCTACATTTTCACAAAACATAAAGAAGTTTTCATAGTCATCTACTGACAAATCTCTTGCATCATATACAATTACTTCATCATAAAGAGTCAGTATACTATTTACTTCTTCAATATACCTTCCATCTGTTATATAAATATTTTCTTTTCTCGTAATAAGTAATGTTCCTTCTGCTTCTATCCTTGTTAAATATCTTATATTAACAGGATTAGATATTATAAGTCCTTGTAAATTTGAGCTTGACATTTTGTTTCTTAACCATTGTAATTTTGGATTCATTATTCCACCCCATTTTCTTTTTTATTTTTATGAGTGTTATTACTTTTATTATGTTTTCCAAATTTTTATAATCAATGTTTTTTTCTAAAATACAATTATTTATACATTCCTAAAGTAAATATTTCCATCAATACATATTTTATTGTTTCAAATGGTACATACATACTTATAAATGTTGCTATTACTATAAATGGTCCAAATGGTATATATTCATCTGATTTTCTTATTCTTGTTACTAATAAGAATATACTTAAAATTGCCCCTATTAAAAATGCTATTAGTGTTATTACTATAATATTAGATAATCCAAAGAATAGACCTAACGCTCCCATTAGTTTTACATCGCCAAATCCCATTGCTTCTTTTCCATAAACAATTCCACCTATTAGTGTAATCAATATGAAAATTCCTGCTCCTGCAAACATTCCTAAAATCATATTTATTGAAATTGCTATTTTTGAAAGGCCATATAAAAATACAAATATCATTCCGATTTCAAACAATGTTAAATTTAATCTATTTGGTATTATCTGTTTTTTATAATCAACTACAAAGGCAATTATCAATGCTGGTGCTAATATTAAATATTTTAATAAATCCAAGTTTGCAATGATTGTTTCTTTTATGCCATATACGTACAGTAAACTTACATAAATAACTGCTAATATCAACATTATAATATAATTTGGTTTAAATTCTTTTTTTAAGCTTGTAAACATTTCTGTTGATAATATAGTTTTATCTTCGCACATTCTTTTTATACACCAGTTCGTAAAAATTCCTACAAATAGTCCCACTATTGCTATTGCTACATAATATGCTATATGTACATCTTGTATATACATTTATTTTTTCTCCTTTGTTTCATTTATTTTTACAAATTTCTTCTTTATAGCATCTTCAATTGGTCTCTTCCATGCTGTGTACCAGTATTCTTTTTTATTTATTGGATCAACTAATATTGTGTACATTTCACATCTATTTCCACCTATTACATCTGTAAAGATCTGATCTCCTACTACTGCTATATTTTCTGGTTTTTCTTTCAATTTACTTTGAACTTTTAAAAATCCACTTTTGAATGGTTTTTTTGCAAAATTTTCAAACGGAACTCCTAACTTATCTGCAACTGTTTTTACCTTTTCAACATGATTTGTATTTGATAATATATATAGCTTAAAGCCATGTCCTCTTAACGTCATAGCCCAGTCCACAATTGACTTTGATAAGTTTTTGTTTATATCTATTAAAGTATTGTCCACATCTAATATTAAAGCTTTTATTTTGTTTTTATTCAGAATATCAACAGTTATTTCTTCAACTTTGTTTAGATATAAATTTGGGTATATCATATTTTCCTCCAACTATTTTCTTAATTCTGCATTTAATTCCTTTTCAAGTTCAGAAATTATTTGTTCCATTATACTATTTATTTCTTCATCTTGCAATGTTTTATTTTTATCTCTAAATTTTAGAGCAAACGCAATACTCTTCTTATTTTCACCTAATTTGTTACTGCGATAAATGTCAAATAATTCTGCACTTTCTAATAACTTTTTACCTTTTTTAGTTATTATTTTTTCTATTTGTCCTACCTCTACTGATTTATCTACTATAACAGCTATGTCTCTTTCAACTGCTGGGAATTTAGGAACTTCTACATGTTTTTTAACTTCTCTTGCATATTTTACAACTTTAGTAATATTTAATTCTGCTAAATATGCTCTTGTTCCAATTGAGTAATTGTTTAACACTTCTGGATGAACTTCTCCAAATACTGCTATTTCATCTTTTCCAACTTTTATTTTTGCACATCTACCTGGATGATATGATGTATTTTCTCTTTCTTTTTCTAGGTCATATCTGTTTACTCCAACTAATTCTAATATGTTTTCCATTATTCCTTTTAGAGTATAAAAATCAACTTTTTCTCCATACATACCTATTGTAAGTATTTTTTCTTCAAGTGGCACTTCCCCATTTTCAATTCTTTTATCTATATTTTTATATATTCTAGAAATATCAAATAGTCCTACTTCTTGATTTTTCTTGTTTAAGTTTGTAGATAAAATTTGCATCATACTAGGTATTGTAGATGGTCTCATTAGCTTGTAATCTTCACTTAATGGGTTTTTAAGTGTGATTGCATATTTATTTAACTTTGATGGTATATTTGATTTTGCTAGATCTTTTTCATGTATGAAACCATATGTATAAATTTCTGATAATCCACTATCTACTAAAAGATGTTCAACTTTATCTTGTATTTTTTGTTCTTTAGTTTTTAGTCCTATTGTTGTGTCTGCACTAATTAAAGTTGTTCCTAATTTATCATAACCATAAAATCTTAAAACTTCTTCTGCTAGGTCTGGTCCTTGTTCTAAGTCCATTCTAAAATATGGTGCAATTGCTGTGTCTTTTTCAACCTTTATCTCTAATTTTTCAAAAGTTTTTATCATTTCTTCTTTTGAAATATCTGTTCCTAAAAGTGCATTTATTCTATCTGGCTCTATTTTTATTTTATTTATTTTTTGTTTTGTTGGATATACATCTATTTTTCCAGCTATTGGTTTTCCTGCACCTAGAATTTCTACTAATTCCATTGCTCTGTTTACTGCTCTTAATGCATTTTCAGAAGATAATCCTTTTTCAAATCTTGAAGAACTTTCTGTTCTTAGTCCCACCTTTTTAGCTGTTTTTCTTACAGATCCTCCATTGAATGTTGCTGATT
>CANQGV010000032.1 GCA_947623475.1 uncultured Clostridia bacterium
GATAAAATTGTGTCAAGAGAAGATATTATGAAAGACTTATGGGAAAGTGAAAGTTTTATTGATGATAATACATTAACAGTTAATATAACAAGGTTAAGAAATAAATTAGAAGAAATAGGAATAAAAGAATTATTAGAAACAAAACGTGGACAAGGATATATTTTAAAAGAAAAATGAAAGGAAATTCGATATGAAATTTAGCAAATTTTTAAAAGATAAAATAATACAAATATCATTGTTAATATTTGCAATAATTACAATAGAGGTATTTTTATTAGCATATAAAGTAGATGGATTTATAAGAATATATATTCCAAGTTCAATATTAGGAATATACATAATATCAATATTGATAGAATATTATAATAAAAATAAATTTTATAAAAAAGTAAAAGAAATTATAGAAAAACTTGAAGAAAAATATTTAGTAGTAGAACTTATTAAAGACTCAAAATTTATTGAAGGCGAAATTTTAAAAGAACTACTAGAAGAAATAAATAAATCTATGAAAGAAAATGTAAACAAATATAAATATTTAACAGAAGATTATAAGGAATATATAGAACTTTGGATTCATGAAGTTAAAACACCAATAGCAACAGCAAAAATGATAATAGAAAACAACAAAAACAATATAACAAGAAATATAGAAGAAGAATTAAGTAAAGTTGAAAATTTTGTAGAACAAGCTTTGTACTATGCAAGAAGTAATACTATTGAAAAAGACTATTATATAAAAAAGAATAATATAAAAGATATTATAAATGAATGCTTGAAGAAAAATAAAAATGAATTAATTCATAATAAAATATCAATCGACACACACAATTTAGAAAACACAGTAAATGAAGAAATAATAGTTAGTACAGACAGTAAATGGATTGTATTTATATTAAATCAAATAATACAAAATAGTATCAAATATAAAAGTACAGAAATTGAGATATATTCAAAACAAGGAAAAGAAAATGTAATATTATATATAAAAGATAATGGAATTGGAATAAAGAAAAGCGAAATAAAAAGAGTATTTGAAAAAGGATTTACAGGAACAAACGGAAGAAAAATAAACAAAAAATCAACAGGAATAGGTCTATATCTTTGTAAAAAATTATGTAATAAATTAGGGGTTGCAATAAATATAAAATCAGTTGAAAAAGAAGGTACAGAAGTAAGAATAATTTTTCCAAATAGCAGTTATAATCAAGTTGTATAATACAATGTATAAAAATATAGAAAATAGGAGTGATTTTATGAGTGAAAAAATTAGTATAAAAATAGAAGATAAAATAATGAAATTAGAAGTAATTGATTTAAAAAATTGGGAAATAAACAATGGAAATCAAGAAAATATATTTCCATACTTTAAAGCAGAAAATGAGCAATCTGTAAAAGAAGGGGTACCAACATATAGAAGATATAGTGTAATAGCAGTAATAAAACATAACAAAGAAGATAAGTATTTATGTGTAGATAGTAAAACTCATATATGTAAATCTTTTGTATTGGGAGGAATTGAAAAAGGAGAAACACCAGAACAAGCAGCTATTAGAGAGGTAAAAGAAGAAACAGGATACACAGACTTAGAAATTGAATACAAGTTTCCAACAGCAATAATCAATCATTTTTATGCAGGGTATAAAGGAGATTTCAATAGGTTTTCTACACTATACATAGTATTTGGAAAGTTAAAATCAGAAAAAAATATTGGTATTTCAGAAAATGAAGATAAAAAACATACAGTAAAATGGATTTATAAAGATCAATTAGAAGAATTTATTTCTTTAGAACATAATAAGTTGGCAATGAAAATCTTATTAGACAAAAATGTAACATATACTGGAAAAGGTATTAAAATATTAGGACAAGAATCTATATAATAAAGCTTTCAAAAATGTAAGGTAAATGTAAGGAAAATCGATGGCAATACTATGAAAAAAATTCTATACTAGAAATGAATTAAACACAAATAAAAAAGAAAGGATACCTTATTATGGAAAAGATTTTAGAAGTAAAAAACATAGAAAAATACTATGGGAATAGAACAAATTTAACAAAAGCTATCGATAATATTAGTTTTGATGTAGAAAAAAAAGAATTTATTGGAATAATGGGAGCAAGTGGAAGTGGAAAAACTACTCTTTTAAATTGCATTTCAACAATAGATAAAGTTACATCAGGACATATAATTGTAGGTGGAGAAGATATTACAAAACTAAGAGGAAACAAATTAAATAAATTTAGAAGAGAAGAATTAGGTTTTATTTTTCAAGATTTTAATTTATTAGACACATTAACATGTTATGAAAATATAGCACTTGCATTAACAATACAAAAAGTAAATCCAAAAGATATAAACAAAAGAGTAAATGAAATATCAACAAAATTAGAAATTAAAGATATACTAAAAAAATATCCATACCAAATTTCAGGAGGACAAAAACAAAGAGTTTCATCTGCAAGAGCAATTATCACAAATCCAAAAATAATACTTGCAGATGAGCCAACAGGAGCATTAGATTCAAAATCAGCTCGACAACTATTAGAAAATTTTGAATTTTTAAATCAATACTTAGAAGCAACAATATTAATGGTAACACATGATGCATTTACTGCATCATATGCAAATAGAATTTTATTTATTAAAGATGGAAAAATATTTAATGAAATAGTAAAAGAAAATGATACGAGAAAAGAGTTTTTTGAAAAAATAATTGAAGTTCAAACACTTCTTGGAGGTGATTTGAATGATGTACTATAAAGATAAAAATATGACTTTTGGAAATAGTTTATATTTTAAATTATCATTCAAAAACATGAAAAAAAGTTTTAAAGACTATACAATATATTTTCTAACATTAGTATTAGGAATTGCAATATTTTATATGTTTAATTCAATAGATAGTCAACAAGCAATGATTAAAGTATCAGAATCTACAAGAGAAATAATTAAGTTAATGATTCAAATACTTAATTATATATCAGTATTTGTAGCAATAGTATTAGGTCTATTAATTGTATATGCAAGTAAATTTTTGATAAATAGAAGAAAAAAAGAATTTGGAATATACATGACACTTGGAATGGGAAGAAGACAAATTTCTAGAATTATTTTATTGGAAACAATATTTGTAGGAATAATATCTTTAGTCATAGGCTTAGTAGTAGGAATATTTTCATCACAATTTATGTCAATATTAGTAGCAAAAATGTTTGAAGCAGACATGAGTGAATTTCAATTTGTATTTTCAAAACAAGCCTGTGTAAAAACATGTATATTTTTTGCAGTAATGTATTTAGCAGTAATGATATTTAATGCATTCACAGTTTCAAGATATAAACTAATAAATTTGATAAATGCAAATAAAAAGAATGAAAAAGTAAAAATAAAAAATACATTTTTAGCAATATTAATATTTATTTTTGGAATAGGAATATTAAGTTATGCATATTGGAAGGTTACAACAGATATTAGTTCACTTACTGAAGCAAAAATGCTATTAAAACCAATATTGATGGGAGTTGTAGGAACAGTAGCAATATTTTGGTCTCTTTCAGGTTTTATTTTAAGAGTTGTCCAAAGTATGAAAAGAATATATTTAAAAGATACAAATATGTTTATACTAAGACAAATAAATAATAAAATCAATACAACAGTAATAAGTATGAGTATTATATGTTTAATGCTGTTCTTAACAATTTCAATTCTATCAACAGCATTAGGAATAAGAGATACAATGAAAAAAGAGTTAGAAGAAACAACACCTGTAGATATAAATTTATATAAAGAAGCAAATTTACCTGAAACATATACAGATAGAAAAGGAAAAGAAATCGCATATAATCCAGAGGTAATAAAAGATTCGAGAAAAACAATAACACAAACACTACAAGAAAATGAAGCAGATATGAGTGTTTTAAAAGACACAATAGAAATACCAATTTATGCTACAAATAAATTAACATTAAAAGATTTCCTTGGAAATAGATTTGAAGAATTTAATAATAAATATCCATTTTTAATATATAGTAGGTTAGAAGATATAGTGAAAGTATCTGACTATAACAAACTTGCGAAACTTTATGGTTTGGAACAACAGGATTTAAAAGATAATGAATATGCAGTTATGTGTGATTTTAATAATTCAGTTAATATGAGAAATGTTGTACTTCAAGATAGAGGGAAACTACAAATAACAGGAAAGGAATATTTACCAAAGTACAATGAATGCAAAGATGGGTTTGTTATGATGGTAGGTAGTCATTCAAATACAGGAATAATAGTAGTTCCAGACAGCTGTAATCTAACAGAAGATATGATAAAGCAGTATCTTTTAGCAGCAAACTATAATGCAATAACAGAAGAAGAAAAAGCAGAAGTAGAAAAACAATTTATATACAGTGAAACAGAAGAAAATTCAAAATTGATAAACAATCTATCAAAAAAAGGAATAAAAATAGATGGAACTTCAAAAATATCAATAATTGAATCAAGTGTAGGAGTTACAACAATAATAACATTTATAGCAATATATCTAGGAATAATATTTTTAATTGCAAGTAGTGCAATCTTAGCATTAAAACAATTAACAGAAAGTTCAGACAATAAACAACGTTATACAATTTTAAGAAAAATAGGTTGCGATGAAAAGATGATAAATAAATCTTTATTTAGACAAATAGGAATATTTTTTGTAGTGCCATTAATACTTGCAATAATACATTCAATATTTGGAATTAAATTTGCTTTAGCTGTTATGTCAGAATTAGTATCAGCAAATGAATTACTTCCATCAATTATTGTCTCTGCAATTGTTATTGGTTTTATCTACGGAGCATATTTTTTTGCTACATATTTTGGAAGTAAGAAGATAATAAAGGAAGAGTCTTAATAAGATTCTTCCTTTATTAATTTTATCATAAAAATAATTTTACTACATTATATGCTAAAGTCGTGCACATACAAAGAACAACTCCACAAATAGTAGGGATAATAAAAGCTAGAAAAGTCCACTTTTTACTATTAGTTTCTTTTTTTATTGTAAGCAAAGTTGTAGCACAAGGAAAATGAAGCAAAGTAAAAATCATAACATTAACAGCAGTCAAAAAAGTCCATCCATTTTGAACAAGGATTGTACCTATTTGCATAGTATCTTCCAAATCAACTAAAGTATTAGATTTTAAATAGCACATCAATAAAATAGGAAGAACAATTTCATTTGCAGGAATTCCTAAAATAAAAGCAGTTAAAATGTAGCCATCAAACCCCATAAGTTTTGCAAAAGGATCAAAGAAATTTGCTATATATTCAAGTAGTGAAATGTCATGAATACCAATGTTAGCAAGAAGCCAAATAACAATACCAGTAGGAGCTGCTACAGAAATAGCTCTACCTAATACAAATAAAGCTCTGTCAAAAATTGAGCGAACTAAAATCTTGCCAATTTGAGGTCTTCTATATGGAGGAAGTTCTAAAGTAAAACTTGAAGGAAATCCTTTCAATACAGTTTTAGACAATATTTTTGAGATAAAAAATGTCATAAATATTCCAAGTAAAATTACTAACAAAACAGTAATAGTAGATAAAATAGAAGCACCAAAACCAATACCAAGTCCACCAACAAAAATAGTAGATATTGTAATCAATAAAGGAAATCTACCATTGCATGGTACAAAAGCATTTGTAAGAATAGCTATTAATTTTTCTCTTGTTGAATTGATAATCCTACATCCTACAACTCCAGCAGCATTACATCCGAATCCCATACACATACTTAAAGCCTGTTTACCAGAAGCACAGCATTTTTTGAAACAGTTATCAAGGTTAAAAGCAATTCTAGGCAAATAGCCAAGATCTTCTAAAAAAGTAAATAAAGGGAAGAAGATGGCCATAGGAGGAAGCATAACACTAATAACCCATGCAAGAGTTTGATACATTCCATCAACAAAAATGCCAGTAACAAAATCTGGAGCATTAATCCAATTAAAGAACTTATAAAGTTGAACTTGAATGCTAGAAAACATTGAAGAAAGTAGTTTTGAAGGATAGTTAGCACCTTCAATTGTTAGCCAAAATATAATTCCAAGAAAAGCAATCATTATTGGAATTCCTAAAAACTTTGATGTCAATATTTTATCAATTTTTCTATCTCTTTCATTGTAGTTTTGTTTATCATAAGTACAAACTTTTTTACAAATTTCTTCAGATTTTTTTAAAATTTTAGCTACAATTTCATTGCTATCGTCATTGTCACTATATTTAATATGTTTAGGATTAGAAATAATTTTACCAGAGCAAACATTATCAATAGTTTGTGTTAGTCTACTAAGAGTTCTAGTTTTTCTAGCAGTAATTCCTACAACAGGAACTCCTAATAGTTCGGAAAGTAATTCAAAATTAATATGTATACCTTTTTTCTTAGCTTCATCTAATAAATTAACACAAACTATAACATTTTTTGTGATATTCATAATTTGAAAAACTAAGTTTAAATTTCTTTCCAATGAAGTTGCATCAACTACAACTACTGTAACATTACTATTTCCAGAACAAATATAATCTTTTGCAATTTCTTCTTCTTCAGAATTAGACATTAAAGAATATGTACCAGGAATGTCTACTAAAAGAAATTTTTTGTCTTTATATTTATATTCACCTATTGCATTACCAACAGTTTTTCCAGGCCAATTTCCGGTGTGTTGGTGCATTCCTGTTAAAGCATTAAACACAGTTGATTTTCCTACATTAGGATTTCCAGCTAAGCCAACTATAAATTCATAATCTGAATTTTTTATAAAATTATTGTCATCTAATAAATTAGTTCCAGTAGATTTTGAAGTTAATCCCATAAATTTTCCTCCATCATATTCAAATTATTATTAGTTTATTCAATATAGATAGATTGGTTACAAATTTATATCTATAAATATAAAAATACTCCAAATACTAGCTAGATAGTATTTAGAGTAAATATTAAATTTCTGTTACTTCAATTTTATCAGCATTTTCTTTTCGTATAGCAATTATTGTTTTTCGTATTTCATAAGCAGTAGGAGTTCCAAAAGGACTTTTAAAAATAGGAATTATAACTGTGTCTTTTACAATTCCTAAATCTAAAAATCTCCTTTTTTCATCATCATTACATTTTATGTCTATAACTTTAGCTTTTTTATTCAAGCATATTTCACTTAAAGATTTAATAGGTTTCATTTTAGTAGACCTCCTTCATTATAGAAAATAAAAAGATAGTCCTATTATAATATATAAAAAATTACACAAAAAGTTCACTAAATTGAAAATAAATATTCATAAAAAAGAAATAAGATAAGAAATAAAAAAACAGAACAAGGAATTAACATAACATAAAAAAGAAAAAATAAAAATAGAAAGAATAAAAAATAAGGTAAACATAAAATTTAAAAAGCGAAAAGTAAGAAAAATGTCGAACATTGCGATAAAAATACTAATAAAGCAATTAAAAAGACTGGACTTTTTCAAAAAAATGTGTTATAATATATAACCAGTTGGGAGTAAACATAATGAAATTTAAATTTATTGAAACTGAATATATGCCAAACGGCGAAAAAAGAGGAAGACTAAAAATAAGTAATAAACTTGTTTTTAGCTATACGTCGACTCAAAAAGATCACGGATGGCAAAACGCACATTATCATAAATATGCAGTAGAAACATATTTGGTAATAAAAGGTAAAATTTTAGTTGCAATAAAAAATGGAAATATGATTAAATTTAAACAATTAAAACCAGGAAGAAGAATAACAATCCCACCACGAGTAAAACATAATATACATGTAGGAAAAAATACACTTTTCTATGTTAGCAAAAAAAGCAAAGAAGATTTAGAAGATGATTGGTATAGTGCAAATAAATTAGATACATACAGTAAAGAAATAAAACATGCAGAAAGATATAAAAAGGCTCTTTTAAAAATACAATAAAATAATACAATGTACATAAAAAATTAAAATTAAATATATATTGAAAATCCTTGACAAGCTACGTGATCTATGTTAGAATAGATAACTGTAATCCGCTTAGTCAAGGTTTTTAGTTATTAAGCAAATTTGAATAATAAAACTTATACATAATAGTTTTAAAAAACAAATAAACCCAACGCAAAAGTTTAATAGTTAATAAAATATGAAATTAAATTCATTACCTGTATCAAAGGATTAGCGAGTATACAATGAGGGAGGTGCATTTTAGAGATGTACGCAATAATTGAAAGCTGTGGAAGACAATACAAAGTAGAAAAAGGTGATGTTGTATTTTTTGAAAAACTAAATGCAGAGGAAGGTAAGAAAGTAACATTTGATAATGTTGTTTTAGTATCTGATGCAGGAAAAGTACAAGTTGGAAATCCTTATGTAAAAGGAGTAAAAGTTGAAGGAAAAGTTGTAGCACATGGTAAAGGAAAGAAAATAATTGTTTTCAAAATGAAACCTAAAAAGAATTATAGAAGAAAACAAGGACATAGACAACCATATACAAAAGTTGAAATAACAACTATTTCAACAGGAACAACAAAAACTGAAACTAAAACAGAAAAAGCAACAACTAAAGCTGAAACAGCAACAAAGACAACAGCAAAAAAACAAACAGCTAAAACAACTACAACTAAAAAAACAGAAACAAAAACAACATCTACAACTAAAAAAGCAACAACAGCTAAAACAACAAAAACTACAGCAGCAAAGAAAACAACAACAGCTGCTAAAAAAACAACAACAAAAAAAGCATAAATAAAAAATTAAATATAAACATAATAAATAAAAAGAGATAAAAACCGAAAGGAGTGAAAAAACATGGCTCATAAAAAAGGTCAAGGTAATGTTAAGAACGGTAGAGACAGTGAGTCTAAACGTCTTGGAGTAAAAAGAGCTGATGGACAATTTGTATTAGCTGGAAATATATTAATGAGACAAAGAGGAACAAAAATCCATCCAGGTAAAAATGTTGGAAAAGGTAGCGATGATACACTTTATGCGTTAATAGATGGAACAGTAAAATTTGAAAGAAAAGGTAGAGACAAAAAACAAGTAAGTGTATATCCTGAAACAACAAAGGCCTAAAATAATTAGCTAACAATAAAAATTTCTGTAGAATAATATAGTATACTTTAGATTTTCTTAAAAAATATAACTAATAGAAAATCTAAGGTATGCTTTTTTTATTGTATAATAAGAGATACTAAAATTTACAATATTGTATTTGCTAGAAAACCTTGAAAATACTTGATAAAAAAGCCTGAAATTTCTTGACAAATAAGCAAAAAAAATATAGAATATACCATGAAAAAATAGGAAAAAAAGAGGAAAATATGAAAGAAAAAGTAGACGTCTTATTAACAACATATAACACACATATACCATACCTAAAAGAACAAATAAACAGCATATTAAATCAAACTTACAAAGATATTAATTTGTTGATAAGTGACGACGATTCAGAGCAGAAAGAAGTTATTAAAACCCTAGAAGAATATAAAAAAAAGGATAGTAGAATTAAATTATATAAACAAGAAAAAAATATTGGATATATAAAGAACTTTGAATTTTTGCTTAAAAAATCAAAAGCACCATATATAATGTTTAGTGATCATGATGATATTTGGTATAAAGACAAAATAGAAAAAAGTATAACTAAATTGAAAAAAGAAAATGTAGATATGGTGTATTGTAATGCAAACCAAATAAATGAAAAAGGTGAAATAGTAAAAAGAAATTATTTCAAATATAAAAATGTACCTAAAATAAAAGGAAGAAATAATTGCTTAGCTATTTCAAGATGTATAGGAATAGCATGTTCACAAATTATAACAAAAAGTGTTAAAGAAAAAATGCTTCCTTTTACAGAAAAAGTAATGGCACATGATTGGCTTGCAGCGTTTGTTGCTAATGAAAGCAAAGGTATAGATTATATAGAAGAGCCATTATTTGGGTATAGACTTCACAATACAAATATTTTTGGAGGAAGAAGTTTAGCTCAAAATTTGGATAAATGGAAAAAAGAATATGGAAAAAGTATAGAAAGTTATCAAAAATATAGAAATGAAAAAGTCATAGATAAAGCATATTTAGAAGGGGCTGAAATGTGTTTACAATATGCAGAAGTCGAAGAAGACAAAAAATATCTACAAGACTTAATTGAATACTATAAAGATTTAAAAAAGACAAAATGTGTAAACTTTAAATTGGGAAAATATAATTATTTTCTTTCAGGGAAAAATCTATTGAAAAAAGAAATAAAAGAAATAGTAATTTTTCATTTTCCAATTTTAGGATATATAAGATTTTTATTGAATTAAAAAATCAAGGAAGGATTTAAAAATATGAAAACAATAGATATACTGTTAGCTACATATAATGGTGAAAAATATGTAGCACAGCAGATAGACAGTATTTTAAATCAAACATATAAAAATATACGATTAGTAATATCTGATGATTGTTCAACAGATAAAACTAAAGAAGTGCTAAAAAAATATGAAAATGACGAAAGAGTAGAGCTTCATTTTCAAAAAGAAAATTTAGGGTATATTAGAAATTTTGAGTTTCTATTAAAACAAGTGAAAAATCCACTATATATGCTTTCAGATCAAGATGATGTATGGCTAGAACAAAAAGTAGAAAAGTCATTAGAAACATTAGAAAAAGAAGATGCTGATATGGTGTTTGGAGATTTGGAAGTAGTAGATGAAAATTTAAAAACCATTTATCCATCATTTGGAGACTTCATGTTATTAAACAGAAAAATAAAAAAGATGATAAACAATAAAGAACTAAATTACTTATATAATTGTGTTACAGGGTGTACTATTTTATCAAAAAAAGAATTTATAGAAAAAACATTACCAGTACCATATAAATCAAAATATGTAGCACATGATCATTGGAT
>CANQGV010000033.1 GCA_947623475.1 uncultured Clostridia bacterium
AAAAGAAATTGAAGAATTATATTCTTTACTACCATATTCCCCTTCTATAATTAAGTAACAGCTTCTTGTAGTTTCTAGAATATTACTATCTTTTTCTTTATTTCTTATAGTGTCAAATGCATTTCCTACACTTCCTACATTTATTAAGGTTTTATTATATGCTTTACTCATATATGGATTGTGTATATGCCCATATATAACAATGTCTGCTATTTTATCACTAACGGTTTTTTCACTTGGTAAAAACATATTATACTTTGTCTCAATATCATCAATATTTAAAACAGCTTCATTATCAGCAGTTGGAGTTGCATGGAATAATCTTATAAAACTTCCACTCATATACATTTCATAACAAAAAGGTAAATTTATTAAATAATTTCTATCTTCATTTTTTAACAATGATTGATTCCATTTAAATCTATTTATTTGTTCTTCTGTTCTTTTTTTATTTTCTTTTAATTCTTCTGAAAAATATCTATCACAATTACCTCTTAAAACAACATCACAGTTTTCTCTTACTAAATCAAGACATTCTTTTTGATGTAATCCTTTTGCTATTATATCTCCTAAACAAATTATTTTATCTACTTTCTTTTTTTTTATATCTTCTAATGTTACCTTTAGTGCTTCTAAATTACCATGTATATCTGAAATTATTGCGATTTTCATTTATTTACTCCTTTTGTTTTCCTTTTATTTTTTTCATTATTGTTTTTGTATTTTTCACTTCTTCTTGCTATTTCCACATGTGCTTCTTTTCCCTTACAGAATCTTTCTTCTATTACTTTTTCCTGTTTTGTAAATACTACTTTTTTTATTTGTATTTCTTCATCATAGTCTTTTGTTTTTTTGCTTTTCCTTAAACTTTTATTTCTGCTTAGTTTTCTTCTTTTACTTTTCTTTCTCTTTATAGGTTTTTCACTATTTGCTTCATTTTTTAATTCTTTTTTTGTTTCTTTATCTACAAATATAGCTACACATTTTTCGCCAAATTTTAATTTATTAAAATTTATTGGTCTTGGATATATTTCAAATCCTTCACCATCATTTGGTTTTAACATTTCTTCAGATACACAACCTAAAGCCATCATCAAATCATGTAAATTATTTATTGAATCATATGATGGAAATTTTTCATCTTTTACACCTTTCCATCTATATTTATATTTAGGATATGCTCTAAATTTATTTATATCTTCTTTTGGAATATGGAAACTAACTTGTCCACATTTTGGTAAATCAAAATATATCACATCTCTACCACTTTTATCTTTTAAAAAGCCATAACTATTATATGGTTTTGTTCCCCATTTTGTATTCTTTTTTATACTTTCCAATAGGGAAATCTTTTTTTCATAAAACTCAATTTCTTTTCTTTTATTATTTCCACGATATTTATGGGCTTTATGGTTAATTTCAAAAACTGCTCTAATAATATCTTCTTCAACAATCCCTTTATATTCGCTTCCACAATATTTTATTATATCAATAGCTTGTTCCTTGGTAAATCCATTGTTGATAAGCTTGTTTATTTCTTCTTTATTATAGTTTTCTTCTCTTAATGAATTCACAAATTGATTTCTTTTTTTATTGTAACTTTTTTTTGCACCAGTTTTTAGACCTTGCATTTGACTACTAGTTTGTTCTTCTTCGAACTCATTTATTTGGTCAATAAATCTATCCATTTCACGTTGTCTTTTTATTTTGCCTTGTTTTTTCATTATCCAACATCCTTTTATTATTTCATTAAATTTGCTTTTCTTTTGAATTTAAAGTTTCTTATTTTATTATTTTAACATAAATTTATAAATTATTAAAGCTTATCAATATTATTTTTTATATCTATTTCTTTAATTATTTGTAACATTTCAGTTCCAATACCTTTAGCATCTGAATATTTGTTATAATTTTGGATGATTTCATTTTCTAAATTTAATAATGGAATATATCTTAATTCAAAATTTCCCTTTTTTTCTTCTTCTGTATAGTTTGTTTTATTATAATTTATTTTTTCATTACAGTTTAACATATAATAATAAATTTCAGTCTTTTTATTTTTATTTTTCTCAGGTCTATCTTTCCAATACCCTATGTATTTTGCAACTGGTTTCATTTCTTGGTTAAGTTCTAGTGAAATTCCTGTTTCTTCTAAAATTTCTCTTTGAGCAGTTTCTATTAGACTTTCTTTTTCTTCTACATGTCCTCCTATAAATTGATATTTATTGGCTGAATACCCTAATAATACTTCTTTTTTATCATTTACTAAAATCATTTTTACTCTTACTTCTGTTTCATTAATATCTCTGTCTTTTAAATTATATTCATTTTTCATTACTGTTTTCATATTATCCTCCTCCATTCCGTCCTAATATTATACCACATTATGTCAAAAAAATAAAGTGTTTTAAGCTTTTTATAATTCTCAAAACACTTTTTTTATTTTAATCTATAATATTTATACTTTCAATTGTAGGTTGATTTTCTTTGTTTACTGTTCCATTTTTATCTTCAACTTTTACATCATCACATATTTTATCTACTATTTCTATTCCACTAGTAACTTGCCCAAAAGCTGCATAACCTCCATCTAAGTAATCTGCATCTTCTTGCATTATGAAGAATTGTGAACTCGCACTGTCATATTGACTTGAACGAGCCATTGATATTACTCCTCTTTTATGTGATATTGTATTTTCTATTCCGTTTTTTGAGAATTCTCCTTTTATTGTTTCACTACTTCCTCCAGTTCCATCTCCTAGAGGGTCTCCTCCCTGTATCATAAATCCTTTTATTATTCTATGAAATGTAAGACCATTGTAAAATCCTTCTTTTGCTAATTTCATAAAGTTTTTTGTTGTTATAGGTGCTATGTCTGAGTCTAACTCTACTTCCATTCTTCCATAATCTTTTACATTTATTTCTACATGGTGTTTTCCTCTTAAATTTTCGATATCTAATTCTTTATTACCACTTTCAGCTTCTCCACTATTTTTTCCTTTTCCTACAGCTGAGATTATAACTATTCCTATTATTAGTACTGCTACCACTATTCCTATTATTATCATATTTTTTTTACTCATTTATAATCCTCTCCTTTTTCTTATATTACATAAAATAATATACATAAAAATTGTAAAAGTGTTCCTACTACACAAGCTAAATGAAATATTGAATGCATCCATTTTTTCTTTCTACCAATTCCATATAATATTGCTCCTATTGTATATGCTATTCCTCCAACTAGTAATAGCGTAAAACCTGCTACCCCTAATGATTTTATAAGTGTTGGTATTTTAAAAACTACACACCATCCCATAATTAAATAACATATCATTGAAAATACTTTATATTTTTTTAAATCTATTGAATTAAGTATAATTCCTATAGTAGCTAAAAACCATATGATTCCAAAAATTATCCATCCTAATGCAGTGCTTTCTTTTCTTAATGTACACAGACAAAATGGAGTATATGATCCTGCAATTAGTAAAAAGATTGAGCAATGATCTATTACTTGTAAGACTTTTTTTCCTGTAGTTTTTGGATTTAATCCATGATAAATACTAGAAATAGTATATAATATTATCATTGTCACTCCATATATAGCACTCGAAACTACTGCATACGCATCTTTATGTATTGCTGAAAATATTATACAAAGAATCATTGCAACTAGTCCTATTACTGCCCCTACTATATGTGAAGTCATATTAAATATTTCTTCACCTTTTGTATACTTTGGTATAACTCTATCTTTAAGTTTTGTTCTTGTCATATTAGTAAAAAGCTCCTCTCTAATTTGTTTAGTTTTCTACTTTAGATTTTAATCTTAAATAACCTACTTCTTCCCATCTATTGTATGCAAGGTTTAATCTAAATAGCACTTTAGGCTTAGCACCAGCTCTGTTTTTATCAATAACACATGCATAATATCTAACATCTGGATCTTCATATTTTTCTAAGTCAAAACATTCATTTCCTACTTCTTTAAATGAATACTCGTAATCATCTAAATCATCTCTTTGAATTTGCTTTATTAGGCATAGTGTATCTAATACCTCTTTTACTGTTCTACTAACTGCTAAGTCATTTATACTTAAGTTTATTGGTAATGTAGATGTTTCTGTCAATTGAAGTGTTGACCCTATATATATTTTAAAATCTTGTGCTAAGTTTGATAATATTGTTGCTGTTTTCTTTAACTCTTCTCCATTACCTATATTTTCTGTATCTGTTTTCATCGTGTCATAAAACATGTATTCTATTTTTTCTTTATAATAATAGTTAACTACTACCTTTTTTAATTCATCATTTGTATGGTCTGTAATGTTTATAAAATATATTGAATTATTAATTTGTTTGTCTAACCATTTTGTTACTGCTATTGTTTTTCTATATTCTTCTGATAACCCCTCTAATCTCTTTGCAAATTGTATTTGAGGTTCTCCTTCTTCTCTTAGTACATAACCGTTTTTGTCTGTTTTTACAGAGTTTGGATCATCTGGCCTAAATTTAAATTCTAGTAACTCCCCTTCTGATTTTGTTATCTGCTGTCCATGTAGTTTTTGAATTTCAGGATTGTTTAAAACTGTTGTTATTAAACATAATTTCATTTTTTCCTCTGACATCTCATTTGATATTACCAAAACCTTCTTCCTATGTATAAAAGCTATGTATGCTGCTAGATTTATGGTAAACCTACTCTTACCAGCATTAGATGGCATAGAAAATGACATTGTTTCTCCTTTTCTAATTCCTTTAAAAACTCCAGATAAAATTTTAAAAGGTATTGGTAGTCCTGTTGTTAAATCATTTTCTCCTCTCATTAAGAAACTGCTTGTTCCTGTACTTAATACAGAACTTTTGAATTTCTGTGTAACCGTTACTTGCTCTACTGCTGCTTCTACTTCTTCTATTGACATTTGATCATATAAATAATAATGTACAATTTCCATTATTCTTTCTTGTAAATCTTTTATTGGCATACTTAGATAATTTCTTCTTAGTACAAATAATTTTTGTAATTCTACATATATTTTTTCAAAATTATAATTTTTATTATAATATTTTTCTTTCAATTCTAGTTTTTGATCATTCATTTCTTTTGATTCTTTAGCAAAGTTAAATCCTCTTTTTGCAACTTCAGGTGCATAAGCTTGTCCTTCTGTAAAAAGAATACTTTTATATATGTTTAACAATTTTCTATCTGCAAAAAAACATTTATCATATACAATATAATACATTGCTATTGCTTTTGGATCACATACTAACATTCCTATATATGTTTCTTCCAAATCATAATTTACTAAATCACTTGGATAAATAACTTCATCTGGCTCTTCTTCCTCATCAACAAATGATAAAATAGCATTATCATCTATATCTTCATCTTCTTCATTATTATCAGTATTTTTATTATCATCGTCATCTCCGAATATGTCGAATATATTGTCTTTTCCTTTATTTTTTTCTTCGTCGTCATCTTCTTTTTTTTCTGTTTTATCATTATTATTGTTATTAGTAGGTGCTTTAGTGTTTTTTAATCCGTTTATTTTTTCTATTGCTAATTCATAATCTCCTTCTTCTATTGCTCTTCTTATTCCTTCTATTACTGTTGGACTTTCTCCGTTTTCCAACATCTTATCTAATATTGCATACAACTCATTATCATTCATTATATTTTTCTCCTTTGCATTTTTCTTTATCTATTTTATCATAAAAGAAAAAGAAGGGCAATATCGAAACATTGCCCTTTTTTATTTTTAATACATTCCATCCATACCTGCTGGCATTCCTGCATCATTTCCTCCACAATTACATTTTTCTTCTGGTTTATCTGCTACTAAACTTTCTGTTGTTAAAACCATTGATGCAATTGATGCAGCATTTTGTAATGCGCTCCTTGTAACTTTTGTTGGATCTACAATACCTGATTTTTTCATATCTACATATTTTTCATTTGCAGCATCAAATCCTATTCCTACTTTTTCTGATTTAACTTTATCAACTATTACTGCTGGCTCTAGTCCTGCATTTCTAGCAATTTGTTTTGCTGGCTCTTCTAGTGCTTTTAAAACTATTTCTGCTCCTAATTTTTCTCCGTTTTTTAATTTATCTACTGTATTTTTTACTTTTGGTATAACATTTAATAATGCTGTTCCTCCTCCTGATACTATACCTTCTTCTACAGCTGCTTTTGTTGCAGATAGAGCATCTTCTATTCTTAATTTCTTTTCTTTCATCTCTACTTCTGTTGCTGCTCCTACACCTATTACTGCAACTCCTCCAGCTAATTTAGCTAATCTTTCATGTAATTGTTCTTTATCATATTCACTCTTTGTTTCAAGTATTTGAGCTTTTACTTGGTTTACTCTTTCTGCTATTTTATTTTTATCTCCACTACCATCTACTATTATAGTATTTTCTTTTTGAACTTTTACTTGTTTTGCTCTACCTAATTGTTCTATTGTAGTATCTTTTAATTCTAATCCTAAATCAGATGTAATTACTTCTCCTCCTGTTAAAATTGCTATATCTTCTAACATAGCTTTTCTCTTATCTCCAAATCCTGGTGCTTTTACAGCAACTACATTTAAAACTCCTCTTAATTTATTTAAAACTAATGTTGATAATGCTTCTTGTTCAACATCATCACAAATTATTACAAGTTTTCCTGATTGTTGCATTAATGTTTCTAATAATGGTAATACTTCTTGAATATTACTTATTTTTTTATCTGTTATTAAAATATATGGGCTATCAATAACAGCTTCCATTTTGTCTGTATCTGTTACCATATATGGTGAAACATATCCTTTGTCAAATTGCATTCCTTCTACTACATTTAATTCTGTATTTGAAGTTTTTGATTCCTCAATTGTTATAACACCATCTTTTGAAACTTTTTCCATTGCATCTGCTATTAATTTACCTATTTCTTCACTATTTGCAGATATACTTGCAACTCTTGCAATATCTTCTTTTCCATTAACATCTGAACTAATTGTTTTTAATTCTTTAACAGCTGCTTCAACAGCTTTATCTATTCCTCTTTTTACTGACATAGGATCACTACCAGCAGCAACATTCTTTACTCCTTCTTTAATTATAGCTTGTGCTAAAACTGTTGCTGTTGTTGTTCCGTCTCCTGCTACGTCATTTGTTTTTGTTGATACTTCTTTTACTAAACGAGCTCCCATGTTTTCAAATTTATCTTCTAATTCAATTTCTTTTGCTATTGTGACACCGTCATTTGTAATTAATGGTGCTCCAAAACTCTTATCTAGTACCACGTTTCTACCTTTTGGTCCTAATGTTACTTTTACTGTATCTGCTAATTTATTAACACCTTCTAATAAAGATTTTCTTGCATCTTCTCCAAATTTAATTTGTTTTGCCATTTTATATTTTACCTACCTTTCCTATTCTACTATTGCTAAGATATCCTCTTGCTTTACTATTATGTATTCTGTTCCTTCGTATTTAACTTCAGTTCCAGAATATTTACTTACTATAATATTATCTCCTTTTTTTACAATCATTGGCTCTACTTTTCCATCGACATTTTTCCCTGGTCCCACTTCAATAACTTCTGCTATTTGTGGCTTTTCTTGACTTCCACCAGTTAATATAATTCCACTTTTTGTTGTTTCTTCGCCTTCTTTCATTTTTATTAATACTCTATTTTCCAATGGTTTTATCATGCTAAATCCTCCTTCTTTCATTTATATTACATGTTTTATTAGCACTCTTCTTTGCTGACTGCTAATAATTTATACCCTTTTCATTAAATTGTCAATACCTTTAATATAAATTCACATAAAGTTCACAATACTTAAGACTATAATATTATATTCATTTTATTTTTATATAGAACTATTATAATTTGATTAGTATGTAGCAAAAATATAAAGCCCAAATTGAACTTAAATTTTCAACTTGGACTTTTATTTAAATATATTTTATTCTGTTCTTAATGCTATAACAGGGTCTTTTTTACTTGCCATTTTTGCTGGTATTAAACCTGCAATTATTGTTAATATCATACTAATTACTACTAAAATCACTCCTGCCTCAAATGGTACTACTGCGTGTACACTAACATTTGTAACTTTATATATTATAGAATTTATTGGTATTGTTAATAATACAGTTATTGCAATTCCAAGTAACCCTGAAATTAAACCTATTATAAATGTCTCTGCATTAAATACTCTTGATATGTCTTTCTTAGAAGCACCTATTGCTCTTAAAATTCCTATTTCTTTTATTCTTTCTAGCACTGATATATATGTTATTATTCCAATCATTATTGATGAAACTATTAATGATATTGCAACAAATGCTATAAGTACATAACTTATTGTATTTATTATTTGAGTTACAGATTTCATCATTATTCCTACTATGTCTGTGTAATTTATTACATTTTCTTCTTTTCCTTCATCACGTTGTTTTTGATTATAATCTTCTATTGCTTTTGATATTTTATCTTTAGACTCAAAATCTTTTGGATATATATTAATTGCTGTTGGTTCTTCTAAATTTATTGCACCTAATTTTTCTAAGTTTTTTTCATATGTTGCATTTTTATTTTGTGTATATGTTTCCATCATCTGTGTGATTTCTTCAGTTGATAATGACATCATAGCAGCTCTTTGTTCTTGTGTTAGTGAATTATAATCAAAATCTTCTTCTGTTTCTTCTGGGAACTTTAATCCTGAGAATACATTTGTCTCTTTGTTTTCTTTTTGTTCTTTTACTATTTGATATTCATTAGATTTATTTATTACATATTCTTTTAGTTTTTTAGTGTACCCTACTCCTTCATTCATTGCTGTTGCTACACTTTGTTTGTTTTGCTTTATTATACCTACTATTTCTATTCCTTCTGCTGCATCAATTTTTTTCTTCATGTATTCATCATTATCACTTTTATCTATCCATAATCCATTTTGTTTTTCATAATAATCTGGATTTAATATTAGCTTAAATTTCATATTAAGCAAATCTTCATAATCGTACTCTTGTTGTTCACTTTCTTCTAATTTTTCTTCATTTTCTATTGCTTTCCATTTACTTTTTAATTCTTCTTGATCTTTTAATCCTAATGAATATAACGTATAATCACTTATTTGATTGTTCTCATCTACTATTAAAACAACCTCATTATATTCTTTTGGCCAATTACCTGCTACTAAATCATATTGTGATTCCAATAGTTCTTTATTATCTAACATTTCAAACCATACATCTGTATTTGACATCATAGTTGAACTTCCACCCATCATTTCTGCTACTGATGAATTGTTTCTAGCTTCAAGCATGTCTCCCATACCTACTGCATCCATGACTGTACTTGGGTTTACTTGAACTATTCCATTTTCTGTATCTGGTCTATATAAATTTATTGGAAGATTATAACTATATTGTACTCCATTGTTGTTTTGTGCAATATCATTGTTTCCTTCATCTATATATTTTTTTAATTCTTTCAAGTTATTGTTTTCCTTTTTATTTGAAAGAGTTGTTAACATTTCGTCCATTATATCTGAAGAATATACTTTACCTTCTTTTTGATTTTCAGTATTTACATCTTGTTCTCCCATCATACTTTCCATCATGCTTGACATATCAATAGTTGTTTTTTCTATTGTTATTGGATATGAAGAAAGAGTATCTTCTTCAACTTTATCTATATAATTTTGAACACCTGTTGATATTGCTAGTATTAAAGCTATTCCTATTATTCCTATACTTCCAGCAAATGAAGTTAAAATAGTTCTTCCTTTTTTAGTCATTAAATTATTTAAACTTAATCTAAGTGCTGTAAAGAATTTCATTGATGTTCTTCCTGTTTTTACTTTTAGCTCTTCTTTTTCTTTGTTTTCATCAAAAGGATTAGAATCATCTGTTATTACACCATCTAGTATTTTAACTACTCTCGTTGAATATTTTTCTGCTAACTCTGGATTATGAGTAACCATTACAATCAATTTATTTTTTGATATTTTCTTTAATATTTTCATTATTTGTACACTAGTTTTTGTATCTAGTGCTCCTGTTGGCTCATCTGCTAAAATAATATCTGGATTATTCACTAAGGCTCTTGCTATAGCAACTCTTTGCATTTGTCCACCAGATAATTGATTTGGTTTTTTATGAATTTGTTCTTTTAACCCCACTTCTTCTAATGCTTTAATTGCTCTTTTTCTTCTTTCATTTTTCTGTACTCCTGATATTGTTAATGCTAATTCTACATTTGACAATACTGTTTGATGTGGTATTAAATTATAATTTTGGAATACAAATCCTACAGAATAGTTTCTATATGCATCCCAATCTTTATCTTTAAATTCTTTTGTTGATTTACCATTTATTATTAAATCACCTGTTGTATATCTATCAAGTCCTCCTATAATATTTAGCAATGTTGTTTTTCCACATCCACTTTGCCCTAAAATAGACACAAATTCACTCTTTCTAAATTCTATATCTATTCCTTTTAATGCTTCAACTTTGCTTTCTCCTGTTATATATTCCTTTTTTATATTTTTTAACTTTAGCATTTATACACTCCTTTGTTTTTTATCTTTATATCTTATGCTTATGATATTGTATTATAACATTTACAATAGTAATAATCAACAAAAAAGAAACCTCTTTTGAGATTTCTTAATTAAATTTTTTGTTTTCAATAACTATTAAATGATCCCCTTCTTTAATTTTATATTCTTTTTCTGGTGAGATTTTTAATTTAGAATCTATACTTTTTACTCCTATTACGTTCATTCCTTTTTTATTTCTAAGATCTAGTTT
>CANQGV010000034.1 GCA_947623475.1 uncultured Clostridia bacterium
TTCCTTCTTTTATCTGTCCCACTATTGGAAATAGTATTGGTGCTTGTCTTCCCCAATATTCTTTTCCATTACTGTCTAAAATTTTACTTCCTTGAAATAGTCTTTCTTTTCCATCTACAATTATACTTGTTAACTCTGCTCCTTGTTTTTTGCTTTCAATTTTCATAGATTAACCTCCTTATTTATATTATCAAAAAAAGCTTACCCTACATAAGGGCAAGCTTAATATTCTCACGGTACCACCTTAATTTATTACATAATTTAATATATAACATCTCAATTAGCTTTTAACGCAGCTTACACGTACAACTTACTTTTATTTCAGATTGTCAACTAAAAAAGCTACCTTCAGTTTACCTTTTTTGTAAGAAGCTTTCAACCAATGACTTCTTTTCTCTATCCATAAGTATAAACTTACTCCTCTTTTTTATTGTTTTTCAATATGTTACTATTATACACGAATTTTTTTAAAAAATCAAGTTTTACATTTTACTTAATTATTTTAAATATATCTATTTAATGCTTCTTTTGGTCCAAATATACATGGGCTTGTACATTTAAATCCTTTAAATGTACATCTTGCACCGTTGCCATATTGTTTCATTTCTTCATAAAGATCTTTGTTTGTATCTTTTATGTTTTCTAAATAACGGTCTAAATTTTCTTTTGTATGTAAAGCTATATCTAATTGTGCTTCTCCACATAAACGTTCTTGACATTTTAATATAAAGTTTTCTGCTGTTCCACGTTCATTTATATTTATTAGCATTCCTTGAGGATAAAGATGTTTTAATGATTTTATATCTTTTAACCATTCTTCTTCTAATTTTGTTCCTTTTATAATTTTTGGAATGCTGTATTCTTCTTTTTCTAACATCTGTATTTCATAGTCAATTGTCCTATGTCTTTGAGCTTGAGCAAATTCGTCCCATGATGCTTTATAATTTATACAATAATTCTCTCCGAATTCTTCTTTTCTTGTTCTTATTCCAAATAAAGATATTTTTCTATTTTTTACATCACTATTTAATTCTTCTATATATAAATCTTTCAAACAGTCTATAAATTCTTGCATATATGGTTTTAATTTTTTGTTAAAATCATTTTCTTCTGCTTGATCTATATAATTTTTAAACCAATGCATAATATAATTTATTTGTCTAAAAGAAACTGTATATTCCATAGTTGTTGAAGGTGTAAATATACTTATTAATTTTCTTGCATTTTCTTGTGCTAATTTTGTAGCTTTTTTATTATCAATTTTAGGATATTTTTTTTGAATTTCCTCTTTATATATATCAATCCATTTTAAATATAGGGTTTCTTCTTCTGGTGAAACTTTCATTTTTGTATATCTTGCTGATTTTTCTGATGTTGTATACATTTTTTCATTATTTATAATCATTGCTATTATTTTTGGAACATCAACTAATCCCAAATTATATATTGGATGATCATAAACACTATGATGTCCTGAATTTAAAGTCATTTTTGCTCTTCTTTCAGTTTTAGCAATATCTTCATTAAATAATTCATCCATAGTTGATGGTAAATAACATATACCTGCAGCTTTTCCAGCAAAATTTGATGCTTCTTCTTTAGTTAGCTTAAATTCTGGTTTTGTAGACCCTAAAATTTTTATTTTCATAAACTTCTCTTCTTTCTTAATAGTTTTTTATTTCTATCTTTCGACGATTTTATTATATCATAACTTATAAAAACGTCTATACTAAAATAAAAAAAATAAGAAATATTTTTATTTCTTATTTTATATAATATAGTTTAAATGAACTTGTATATATTACATTATCGTTTCTTTATATCTTTCTAAGACTGTTACTATTCCGTCTTTTCCTAATTCTTTAACAAAAGTTCTTAAATCATCTTCTTCTCTGTCATATGTATTTTTTGTTATTTTTTTAGATAAATCTTTAGCTATAAATTTGAAGATTGGAACTTTATTTTTTGATTGTTTTGAAGATTGTTCTATAATTTCCATTCCATCCATATCACCCATATCATATTTTGTAAATACAATTTCTGGTTTTAATTTTTCTATTTGATTACAGACTTCTTCTCCAGTTGTTGCTTTTCCTATAACCTCAACATAACCTAATTTTTCTATATACCCTTTTATTTCTTCTACTACTTTATTGTCATTATGAGCTATTATTGTTTTTATTTTATTCATCTACTTCTATTCCCTCTCCATCTTCATTTTCTTTTTGCTCTTCTTTATTATTTGTTCCATTATTAGAATCTTGTGAATTATTATTATTTTTTTGTGGTTTTACTTTTAATCCTTCTAAGAATTTCCCTTGCTCTTTTTTTATTCTATTTTCTTTTATTAACTTAACTATATTTTCTTCCATAGCATTTCCTCTGTATCTATCTTCAAATTCTCCATTTTTATTTTCAATGGTTTGATACATATTTGCTTGTGGATCAAGTACAATATCTTCTTCTATGTCTTCTTGTGTTTTATAAAGAATATTTTCAATATTTTCTAATTTTAATTCTTGTATTTTTTCATATATTTCATCTACTTTACTTTCATCTACTTCAAACATTTTTTTATTTTCTTCAGCTAAACCCCTAAAAGGCATAAATTTAAAAAATTTCCATCTATATATTTTGTAATTATTTAAAAAATGTGCTAATTCTTCTATTTCATCTAAGTTTTTACTATTTATAACTGTATTTATACTAACTTTTACATCTTTATTTTTAGCATAATCTAAAATTTTTCTTACATCATCATAATGTTTTTCTCCTCTACCTAATTCTTTATTAGTCTCGTCATTTGTAGAATCAATAGATAAAACAATTTCATCTAATTTATCAAATATTTTATCTTTTTCTTTTTCATCTAATTGTGAAAGTATTATTCCATTAGTTATTAATTTGTTTTTTACTCCATTTTCTTTTGCTATTTTCATTAACTTCATTATTCCTGGATATAATAAAGCTTCTCCTCCAGACCATGTTAAGTTTGTTACACCATCTTTTATCATTTTAATTAATATCTTTTTATCATCTTTAAAACTATGTTCTTTGACTTTAAATCTATGGCAATATTCACAATTTGAATTACATGCTGATATTACATTCCAGCAAACCCTAAAGCGTTCTTTATCGCTTTCTTTTTTCATTTTATCATCTCCTGTTTACATAAATATTATATTCTCGAATTTGCCTTTTGTCTATCGCAAAGTTTCTAAGTGGTATTTGATAAAATCTAACGCTCACATGATTTAACAAAAAAAGAAGCATTATAAAAATGCTCCTTTTCTTTTATATACTTTTATATTTTTAAATATTGATTTATAAAACTTTTAGAAACTTTTGTTAATTGTCCTTTGATATATCCTAGTTTAACATTAAATGTTGGAAGTTCTATTGGGACTTTTACTTCATATAGTTCCTTATTTTTTAATTCTTTTTTTACTGAATCTTCCATAACATATGCAATTCCTAATCCTCTTTTTACTCCATCTACTCTTAATTCTGTTATATCAGATGTTATTGATGGTTTTAATTGGATTTCATGTTTTTCTAATATTTTGTTTAACTCTTTTGCTGTTTTTGTATAATCTGAATTTAAAATATATTTATAATTGTTAAGGTCTTGTATTTTATTTATTTTTATTGGTTTATTTGATACAAATATATTCTTTACTACTTTTAATTCTTTTATTTTTATCTTTTTATCAGTTTCTCTTGGTTTTATATGCATTATTGTAAAATCAACTTTATGATTTCTTAATACATCTAACATTTCGTCTGAATTCATATTTCCAATTATATTTATTTTTAATTTTGGATAATCTTTTTGTGCTTTTTCAATACATTCCATTAAATAATATGTTGCTATATGTGATTGACATCCAATAGTTATTTCCCCATTTTTTAATTCTGTTTTATCTAATATTGTTTTTTCTGCAAAATCTATTGTTTCAATTTCTTCTACTATAAGTTCAAATAATTCTTTCCCCATTTTTGTTAAAGTTATACCATCATTGCTTCTATTAAATAATTTTAAGCCTAATATACTTTCTAATTTTTTAATACTACTACTTATAGTTGAAGTTGTAATATTTAATTTTTTACTTGCTTCTGAATAACTTTTAGATTGTGCTACTATACAAAATATTCTATATAAATTTAAACTAACATTTGACATATTTAATCTCCTACTCCTACTTCTTCTCCTTCTAAGTTACGTTTATTCATTATGCTTTCAAGTTTTATTTCAGCCTTTTTTACAAAATAATCACTTGTATCTATTGGAATATTTAGCTTTTTTACTTCGTTTATTACTTTATCAATTGAGTCATATCTTTTATCATCCTCTACTAATTCCACTTCCATCATTTCTTCCATTTCTTCTATGTGTTTTATAATTAAAGCCAAATTTTCTTTTATATATTTTATATCGTATTCTTTAATTTTCATTAACTCTTTAAATCCTAAAGCTTCTATAAACTTTTTCCCTTGTTCTATATCATTTATCTCACAATCTATTTTTTCTTGGTTTTTAATATTTCCATTTGAGTCTATATCTTTTTTCTTGATTGTAATTTTTTTTATTTCTTTACTTTCTGGTAAAATTTCCGTGATTTTTCTTAATAATACTGCTGTTTTTAATATATCTCTTGGATTACTTTCGCTTATTTCTATATCTTTTGGTATATAGTATATGTCATCAACTATAAATTTTTTATATACATCAAATCCTTTATTTTCTAAAATTTTGCATAATTCTTTTGAAGTACATTTTAACTTTACTGTTATTTCATTACTCAAATTCTTCATCTCCTATTATAGTAACTATACAGCATTATTTACGGTAGATATTATATCATATTTTTTAAATTATGTAAAGTAAAACAAAGTTGCTATGAAAATTTTAAATTCATTGCAACTTTGCTTTTTATATAAAAATTTTTATTATTCTTTATTTTTTAAAAATTCGGCTATTTCTTTATAAACATCTGTATTCCATAAATAAAATCTTTTATCATCTGGAAAACACCCTAATGTTTTTTCACTTCCTTCTGGAATAAATATGAAATCCCAAAACCATCCATATTCTCCAGATTTTTCTTTTGCTATTGTTCCTTTTGTTACGCCAGTAAATACAATTGGCTCTTTTCCATATTCACAATATGCAAATGCTTCTATAAAACAAGCTTTTCTATTTTCTACACCTTCTAATAATTTAAGTAATCCTTCTTCTGTAAGTCTTTTTTCTACGTATTTTGCATATGGTCCTGGAAATCCATCTAATGCATCTATAAAGAATCCTGTATCATTTTTTAATACTGTGCATTTTAATTTATCACTTGCTTCTTTTGCTGAATATTTAGCAATTTCTTCAACATTATCTGCTTGAATTTCTGTTGTATCCATTTTTACTTGATTTACTTTAAAACCAAGTGGCTCTAACATTTGTCTAGCACTTAAAATTTTAGCCCAATTTCCTGTTACAAAAGTTATTTCTTTCATTTTTATCACCTTTAATTTTGATTTTTTGCTGCTTGTACCACATTATGCATAAGCATTGCAATAGTCATTGGTCCTACCCCTCCCGGAACAGGTGTTATATAACTAACTTTTTTTGAAACTTCTTCATAATCAATGTCTCCTACTACTTTTCCTGTATTTGTATCTCTATTTATTCCAACATCTATTACTACTGCCCCTTCTTTTACCATATCTGCCTTTACAAATTTTGCTTTTCCAACTGCTGATATCAATATATCTGCTTGTTTAGTATATTTTTCTAATTCTCTAGTTTTTGAATGTGTTACTATTACTGTTGCATTTTTATTTAATAAAAGTTGAATTAATGGCTTTCCTACTATGTTACTTCTTCCTATAACTACTGCTGTTTTTCCTTCTATATGTATTTTATATTCTTTTAACATTTTCATAACTCCAAACGGTGTACATGAAACAAAAGCAGGCTCATTTATTTCTAATCTTCCTATATTTATTGGATTAAATCCATCAACATCTTTTTCTGGACTTATTGTTTCAAATGCTGTTTTTATATCTAGATGTTTTGGTATAGGACTTTGTAATAAAATTCCTGATACATCTTTTCTTTCATTTAATTCATTTATTAATTTTAATAGTTCTTCCATAGTTGTTTCTTCTGGAAGTAAATGTTCTTCAAATTCTATTCCAATTTCTTCACATGCTCTATTTTTGTTTCTTACATATATTTTTGAAGCTTCGTCATTTCCTACTAATATTACTGCTAATTTAGGTTTTAATCCTTTTTCTATTACTTCTTCTTTTAATTCTTTCCTTATTTTTTTTGCTAATTCTTTACCATTAATTATTTCTGCCATAATAACTTTCTCCTTTTACTTTTCTAATATTTGTTTTATTTCCTCATCATTTTTTAACCTCTCAGATAAAAAATAATATGATTCCTTATTTTGTTTTACTGCTATTTTTGCAAAATCTTTATTATCACGTAATCTATAACTAGCATATTTTATTATTATTCCTTTATTTGTAATTGCTGCTTTTACCACATCTTCATCATCTCTTAGTTTTTCACTTGCAAAATATAATGTTTGACCATCTTTTTTAGTACTTTCTATCATTACCTCTTTGTCATTTTTTAAGTTTTCTGATATATAACAAGCTGTCCATGGAGCTGATTTTATTGCAATTAAAACTATATCTTTTTTTCCTTTTAATCGATTTGATACAAATTCTAATGCCTCACCATCATTTTCTAAAGCTGCTCTAACTATTTCTTCATCATCTTGTAACTCTGGACTTGCATAATCTAATAGTTTTCCTTTTTTACTTACTGCTTTTAACATATATTCTTTATTGCTACTGTTCTTTTCTATTTGTTCTATATCTTCTTCCATTTACTCCTCCATTATTCTTTTACACCTATTAAAGCTTTTATTTTTATTCCTTGTTCACTAAACATTTTTTCATGTTCAGTTTCATAATTTTTTTCAACAATTCGTTGTTGATGTAAATCGTAAGTTTTACTAACTACTTTAATACCACTTCTTTCAAAATAATTAAGTGTTGTTTCAAACAAATCATCATCATCTGTCTTAAAATATATTTCTCCATTTTTTGCTAAAAATTGTTTATAACTTTCTAGCTGTCTTGGATGTGTTAATCTTTTTTTATGATGTTTACCTCTTGGCCATGGATTACAAAAATTTATATAAATTCTATCTACTACATCTTTTTCATCCATAATCAATAAAATTCTTGCTATATCAAATCTTGTTATTACAACATTTGATATTTCGAGTTGTTTTTCTTTATATGTATTTTCTATATTTCTTTTTGCTAATCCTAACATTGCATCTACTAAATCTATTGCAATATAATTGATATTTAAATTTTCTGATGCAATTTGTGATATGAAATTACCTTTTCCACATCCTAATTCTAAATGTAATGGTTGTTCTGGATTTTTAAAAAAAGTCTTCCATTTTCCTTTCCATTCTTCTGGATTATCTATATAAAAAGGACTTGCTTCTAGTTCAGGTCTTGCCCATTTTTTATAACGTATACGCATTTTAATTTCTCCTGTATTCAAAATCTTTTAAACGATTTTATCATATAAAAACTCTTTAACCTAAATCAAGGTGTTTAAGAGGTATTTTGCATAGTACGAGCATAGTACATCCTAAATTTACCCCATTTTTACTAGCTTTTTTATGACCTTTTATCACAATTATTTTATCTTATTTTTAACAATTTTACAACTTATTTTTAATTATTTTTAATATTGGAGCAATAGCAGGTGTAACTCCTAATGCAATTCACATTAGTTTATATTTTTAAATCTTGTGTTTTATAATAAGATTTCATTTATATCGCTTAGCCTTTCATTTCTTGTTTAAGCTATTTTTACATCTTTAGCTATATACTTTCCTTTACTTAATCATTTAAAGACTTAATTTTCCTTTCTGCTAGTTGCTCTTAATTAACAGAAAACTAGCGTATAATGTCTTTTGACATTGAGAACACGCTAGTTTTTCTTATTTATTTCATTTTATCTATTGCATCCACCAATTCTTGTATTGATGTATGTGTATATCTATTAGTAATATCTCCGTCCAGTATAAGTTATATGTCCAACTATTCTTTTTACTAACATATCTGAAACTCCTTCTGCTTTTCGTATCTTACTTATAAAATAGTGTCGGCATTCATGGGGTGTATGGTCCATTCCTACTTCTTTCAAAATAGGTTTCCATATTTTCCTTATGTATGTTGGATAATTGATTTTCTTACCATCTAGTGTTATAAGATGTTTGTTATCTGGGTTATAGTATTTTTCAAAAAACTTTTTTGTATCTTTGTGAATTGGAATAACTCTGTTTCTTCCTGCTGATGTCTTTTCTCCGTCCTACACAATATCTTTCTTCTAGGTGAATATTAACTGTTTCCAAATTAAGCAATTCTTGTATCCTCATTCCTGAATAACATAGCATAAGGGCTGTTTCTATATATGGTACTTTTCCAACATTGTCCCATAGTTTTTTAATTTCTTCGTCAGTAAACGGTTTCTTTTCATGAACTGTAACTTCTTTTCCGACTTCTAGTTTTAAAGTATTATACTCAGGTCCAACAATTTGAGATTTTACTGCATACTTATATATCATATTGAAGAATACTCTTAACAGTTTTCGAATTGAATGTTTAGAACAATTGTCTATAATCTCTTGTAGTTGCATTATCCTTATTTTGTTTACTTTAATGTTGTAAAGGCTCTGACAATGGTTCATTGCGTTTTTATAACCACTTACTGTTGATGTACTTATCTCTGGAAAGTGTTTCTTGCTCCATTGCTCATACAACTCTTTGAAAGTTACTGCATTGTCTAATTTATATGGATTTTTATTATATTCTGCTAGTGCTATTTCTGCTTCTTCACGAGTTTTATACCAGCCTATCGTTTCATATAATTGCTTTCCGTTCATCTGTGTATCCTATTGTTTTTCGCAACTGGTATGGTCTACGTCTTGCTCCTCCACATTTTACTATTCCACCGAATCCGTTAGGTTTTCTCATTTCTTCTTTTACCTCCAGCTTATACTTCTTGCAACAGATGCATCAGTTATTACTCTATATCTTGCAGTTGCACTTTGTAATTTCGTTTCTCTATACTTTTTTGGTAATTCTTTGCCTATATAAGCATAAAACTTAGTAGGGGATATATAGTATGTATATTTTTTACTTCCGAGGTATCTTCTGAGCAAATCCGAAGTCAAATAGTTTTCTCTGTAGTCCTATCCTTATACATTGTTGACTTTTTCCCATTTCTTTTGCTGCATCATATATCGGTACATTTCTTTCTACATTTAATTCATTCATTACTTCTTACCACCTCTCACTAGTGTATAACTCTTTAAAACTCTGTAAGTGCTGATATATCTAGCTTTCCTACACTTATTATATAGTATAATTTTTAATTTGACTAGTACTTAACATAAAATTTTTGTCTTTTTAGAAAAATTATCACTTTCTTTAATAGTTCATAAGCTGTAGTTCAACCTGATGGCTTATCTTTTGAGCCTAACATAATTCACATATCTTCAACACTAACAATATCAAGATAACTTGAAAATAAATTGTTATAATTCATATTATAATCACTAAATAGTATCTAATGGTTTAATATTTTCTTTTTTATATTTTCTAGTTCTTTTTTGTCTACCTTCTAGTAGCTGTACATATTTAGAAAATTCACATCCGACTATTCTCACATTCTTGCAAATCAAAATATCTGTTTTCTTTTAGTTCATTGTCAAAAAGCTCATTATATGAGATACCACATCTTTCTTTCAATAAATCCTCTAAATGATTTCTGTGCCACCATAATAGTTCTTCATCATTTAAACCATCCCAATCTTTGTAAAGATATGAAAAACCTCTTGTACACCCTGGACCTGAAATAACAAACAGTCTATCTGAAAATGGAACTTCTTTAAAATAAGATATGTCGACAAACATCTGGTATCCAATAAATTTTCCAGCACCTCTTATATTAGAACGTATCCACTCATAGCACTCTTTAGCATTAAATGATTTGAATAACTTAATAATTTCCTTACCAAATTTCTTTCTTAAGTCATTAATATAAAGAAGACCATGTGCTTTATGATGATTATTTGGATACAATTCTTCATAACAAACCTTAGGTTGAATAATACGATATGCTTTAGTATAAATTTGACCATCTTTAACTTTTGGATCTTCAAGTTTCTTTACATTTTCTGCAACAACTTCTGGATTCCAAAAATCTGGATTTGAAATATTAACTAATTCGCAGAAGCCTTGAGAATTATAAATTCTTGACAATAAAGATTTATAAATTCTGTCAGATAAATCTTGGTCATCTTTGTTTATAATCTCTTGAAGAACATATCTTGTGTATCTATCATTAAACCTATGGTTGTTTGTAAATGAATTGTTTTTAATAATCTCGTCATCTGTCCAAGGATAAGGTAATCCTTGTTGTCTTTTCTTTAAAACATTTTGCCTTTCAACAATATAATGAATATATTGTTCTAATTTTTCTTCATCAGCTAGTGGAT
>CANQGV010000035.1 GCA_947623475.1 uncultured Clostridia bacterium
AAAGAGTAGATCTAGTAGATGAATTCAACGAAAACAAAGATGTAAAAGTATTTTTAATATCATTAAAAGCAGGAGGAACAGGACTAAACTTAACAGGAGCAGATATAGTAATTCACTATGATCCATGGTGGAATTTATCAGCAGAAAATCAAGCAACAGACAGAGCATATAGAATAGGTCAAAAAAACAATGTACAAGTATATAAATTGATAACTAAAAATACAATAGAAGAAAAAATATATGACATACAACAAAGAAAAGCAGACCTAATAGACAACATGTTAGACACAGAAACAGTATTTGCAAACAAATTATCAAAAGAAGAAATTTTGAGTTTGTTCAATAACTAGAATTATCAGTTAAAGGTTTATAGGAAACCTAAAACCCTAAATAAAAATGCAAGGAAAAAATAAAAATGAAAGAGTATATAACAGTTATAGGTGGAGGACTAGCAGGAAGTGAAGCAGCATACCAAATAGCAAAAGCAGGAATAAAAGTAAAACTTTATGAAATGAAACCAGAAAAATTCTCACCAGCACATCATAATAAAAATTTAGCAGAAATAGTATGTAGTAACTCTTTCAAATCAAACTTATTGACAAATGCATGTGGATTATTAAAAGAAGAGTTAAGGAAACTTAACTCTTTATTAATTGAAGTAGCAGATAAAACAAGTGTACCAGCAGGACAAGCATTAGCAGTTGATAGAGAAATATTTTCAAAAAATATAACAGAGCAAATAGAAAAAAATCCAAACATAGAAATAATACATGAAGAAGTTACTAATATAAATGAAATATCAAAAGACGGAATAGTAATAATTGCAACAGGGCCACTAACATCTGAAAAACTAGCAGAACAAATAGGAAAACTAACAGGAATGGAAAAGCTATATTTCTATGATGCAGCAGCGCCAATAATACAAAAAGAAAGCATAAACTTCGACATTGCCTTTTATGGCGATAGATATGAACAAGAAAAGAAAAAAGAAGAAACCATAGAACAATGGAAAAAAAGACAAGAAGATATAAAAAGCAAACAGGCAAGTTATATAAATTTACCAATGAATAAAGAAGAATATGAAAGCTTTTGGAAAGAATTAGTAGAAGCAGAAGTTACAACATTACATGAATTTGAAAAACGAGAAATATTTGAAGGATGTATGCCAATAGAAATAATGGCAAAAAGAGGAATAGACACATTACGTTTTGGACCACTAAAACCAGTTGGTTTTGATGACCCAAGAACAATAAAAAGACCTTATGCTATAGTACAATTAAGACAAGACGATTCACAGGCAAGTATATATAACATGGTAGGATTTCAAACAAATCTAAAATATGGAGAACAAAAAAGAGTATTCTCAAAAATTCCAGGGTTAGAAAATGCAGAATTTATAAAATATGGAGTAATGCATAGAAATACATATATAAATTCAAGTAAACTATTAGATAATACATACAACTTAAAACAAAATAGTAACATATATTTTGCAGGACAAATATCAGGAGTAGAAGGTTATGTGGAATCAATAGCATCAGGAATGGTAGCAGCATTAAATGCAATAAAACAATTTAAAGAAAGAAACAAGTATGAGAAAATTGTATTTCCAGAAACAACAATAATAGGAGCATTAGCAAAATACATATCAACACCAAATGAAAAGTTTCAGCCAATGAATGCTAACTTTGGAATTTTACCACCATTAGAAGGACAGAAAATACGAAACAAAAAAGAAAGGTATCAAAAACTAGCAAAACGAAGTTTAGAAAACTTTAAATAATATAAAAAACAACATTTCTTAAACATTAGGAAATGTTGTTATTTTATTACAAATATTACGGGAATATGTCTAAAGCATTAAGTTTGTGTTAAGTTGACCGATTTTGTTGAAAAAGGAAAAAATAAAAGCTATAATATTTGTGAAATAATATGTGAGAATAGGACAATGAAGTTTTACATAATGTGTTGATATTTTTAAAAAAACATGGTATAATTAATATTGGTTTTTGTCAACGAAGTAAGTGAAAAATAAGCAACAAAAAATAAAAATAAATAAAGAAAATTTAAGGAGAGAAAAATTATGGAAGAGAACATGAAAGAAAACATTGAAGAAGTAAAAAATCTTGAAGAATTAATGGGAAGAATTGCAGAAGCAATGCAACAATCAAGAAATAAACAAGCAGCAATGGATGCTAAAAACTATGAATTACATAATGAAACAAGACCTATGATGGTTGACGAAGGAAAAGCGCAATTAGAAGATATGAGACAAGACAAAGCAGAATTTGATGAAATGACAGTAAATGCACTAAAAAGAGCACAAGCAAAAATGTTAGCGCTAAGAGAAAAAACTGAAGAAGAATATAATAAAAGATTAGAAACAAAAGTAGAAAGAATAAATGAAATAAAAAGAAAACTAGAAGGATTAAGAGGACGTTCAACAAGTCCAGAAATGCTTAATCTAGCAGAAGAAAGTGCTAATAGAGCAATACAAAAAGAAGAAGAAGCTATGAGTGCATATCAAGCTAGACATGAAGACATAAGAGGAACATTGGATAATGCTGAGAGTAATTTAAGAAATTATGCAATAGAATTAGATGTATTAAGAGAAATACTATCAGTAACTCCAGAAAGAACAAACAGCAATGAAAACCAACAACCTCAAAATCAACAAACTGAAAATGAAATTGACGAAAATCAAGTAGATGAAAATGAGCAAGAAGAAAATACACAAACTGAAAATGAACAAGATGAGCAAGAAGAAAATACACAAACTGAAAATGAACAAAATGAACAAGAAGAAAACACACAAACTGAAAATGAACAAAATAAACAAGAAGAAAATACTCGAAATAAAAACAATAATAGAAATAATAAAAGTTGGATTGAAACACAAAGAGCACAAGCAAGAAGAGAATTAAAAGACTTAGAACAATCTGTAGCATATCTAAAATTAAGTGGAATTGAAGATAAAGACATAATAGCTCAAAGAGATTTAGCAAAGAAAAAGGTTGAGTTATTAAATAATGAAGAATATGCAAGCTTATTAGTAGAATTAGAAAACATTGAAAGAATGTCAGTTTTTTATGGTGGAGAAATAGAAGAAGGGCTTGCAGACAGAAAAGCAGAAATACAAGAAAGACTTATGCTATTAGAAAATGACGAACTAAGAAGCTTAGAAGAACAATTAGAAAATGTTGAAAGATGGGCTGTACATTATCAAGATGATCCAGAATCAGCAAAACCTTTTGAAGAAGAAGCAAATGAAATAAGAAAAAAACTAGAAGAATTGATTAAATCAATAAAAGAACAAGCAAAAGAAGGTAAACAGCCAATTTATGAAATCTTTATGCAAAATAGAAATAAAGATAAAAACAAAAACAATGATAATAAAGACAAAGAAGAAGTTGATCCTAAAAAAGTAAATAAAGACGAAAACGAAAAAGATAAAAAAGACAAAGAAGAAGAACTTGATCCTGAAAAAATAATCACAGGTGAAGACGAAAAAGAAGAAGAAAAGGATGAAGATGAACTTGATCCTGAAAAAATAATTACAGAAGAAGATGAAAAAGACAAAAAAGACAAAGATGATGAACTTGACCCTGAAAAAATAATCACAGATGAAGATGAAAAAGACAAAAAGGACAAAGATGATGATCCTAAAATAATAATCACAGATGAAGATGAAAAAGACAAAAAGAAAAAAGATGATGAACTAGAACCAGAGCCAGTTCCAAGGCCAGACCCAGATCGCAGAGATAATTTACCAGTAAGATCTTTCTGGGAAATTGTTGATGCAACAGAAACAGAATTTGCTGGAACAATACCAACTATTTTCAACAGATATAGTAAAATTAAACCATTTAAAGCAAGTATGTCTTTCCTATTTTCTCCAGTAAAACTAGCAATAAAAGGATTATCATGGGTAGGAGACAAAGTTTGTGGTGCAGGAGCTAAAAAAGAAATATTACAAAAAAATATAGATGCATTATCACAAGAAGAATTTAACGTTCTAAAAAGAGGAATGACACAACAAGAAATGAGACAATCAAAAATGAATGAAATTTACTTAGAAGCAATATATACTAGATTGGAAAGAGAAAATAGTGAACAAATATTAAATGCAGCAGCAATAGGAGAACAATATGAAGCACAAGCAAATGAACAATTAGAAAGAAGAAATCAATTACAAGAAGAATTAGATTCACCAAGAACTCCAGAAGATAGAAAAAATCAATTAAGAGCAGAAATACAAATGTTAGAAGCAAATTATTCAGCAAATATAGGACTTAAACAAGCATTTAGACAAAGTGAAGAAGTTTTAGGAAAAGAAATATATGATTTTAGAGATGGAATTGATGGAAAATCTAATAGAAGAATGAATATAAAAGGATGGTTTGCGGCAAGATTTAATCCAAATAACAAAAAATATGTACATGAAATGGGAGAAACATCAAGAGAAATGAGAGAAGCTTGTGAAAGAGGAGATCAATTCGAAGTTGCAAGAAAAAGAGAAGAATTAGATGAAATAAAACAAAAGAACACAAGAATAATAAAACCTGTAGAAAATATAGGATTCTTAAGAAGATTTGCAAGTAGAATACAAATAAATAGAGGAGATGCAACATACGAAAAGCATGAAGTAGTACCAAGTAATGCTCCTCAAACAAAAGGAAGAGAACTTATGGGTACAATTGCAGGAGTAGCAGCTTTAGTAAATCTTGCAGAAAGAATTTATTCTCAAACACATACACAAACAAATACTACAAGTGTTACTCAACAAGATATTGATAATGCATTAGCTACAAGACCAGAGGCAGCAAAAGCAATACATACAGCAGATGCACAAAGTAGAACAAACAATGTATTGATAGACCATAATACAGATTTAGCAAATAATAATGGTTATGTAAGTGGAAATGATGCAGCAATGCATGCACAACATACAGGATTACATCAATCATTAGCAGGTCAAGACCAAGCATATAATGCAGCAATGGCTGCTAATGATTCTAAAGCAGCTTTGGATGCAGCAGTTGGAGCACATAAAGTTTCAGTTGCTTCAAATGCACAACAATATGCAAACTTAGATTCTGCATTACAATCATATACAACAGGAGGAGTTGGAGCAGGTTTTGATTGGAGTTCTGTAACAGGTAATATTGGAACAGCACAAAACGTACAATCTATTATCAATTTTGAAGGTAGTTTAGCTAACATTTACGATATACTTGAAAATATTTCAAATAGTGGAATATTAAATAATACAGCAACTACAACTACACTAACAAGTATACCAGCATCAATGTTATCTTCATTAGCATTAGTCGGAAGTGGTTTATCAAATATAGTAGTTCCAGATTTAACTAGAAATCCAGAAATAGACTTTAATGATCAAGAAACAGTTAATAAAATAGAAAAAGAAATATCAGATAGACAAAATGAAAGTGGTGAAGGAAGATAAAATAAAAATACGTAAGAAAAAAGGAGGAAAAATATGAAAGCCAATATGCCTAAAATAATGTTTGGAGGAAAAGAATTTTATATAATAGACAAGTTTAAATACGAGCAAACAGTTTATGCATATATAATGCAAGACGTATATGAAGAAGGAGTAAGTATAGAAAACTTAAATGCAGACATAGAAGTTAATTTCATTTATAAATGTGAAGATGGTGGATACAAAAATGTAGTTGACGATGAATTATTTAATAAATTAATGACAATAGCATCTGATAGAATAATAAGAAATGAAGCAGAATATTTAAAAATGAAAGGCTAATAAAAGATTAATAAAACAAGGGGAAGGTTATATGCAGATCTTCCTCTTGTTAAAATTATAAAACGAGGGCAAAAAATGACGAGAAAAAGGAAATTAGAGGAAATTGAAAAAGCTAAAAAACTATCAAGTGACGAAAAAAAGCTTGAGTTCATAAGAAAAGCTGAAAGCCAAGGATATGCACCTTCTCTATTAGTTGAAGTCATAAAAAGTTTAGAAAAAGACATAAACAAACTAAAAATAATCGGAAATAGTAAAACTAGAAATACATATAAATTAAAAATGAAAGACATAATAGATTCACTTAAGGAAGATGAAAGTAAAGAATTTTTAATAGAATATGCAAACAGACTAGATTTTACAAAAGAAGATATAGTTTATGTAGTAACAAAATTAAAAAATGATGCAAACAAAAAGGACTTTTTAACTAATGACAGAAACATAATAGACAATAAGTTAACAAGAAGTGATGTTACTAGCATTATTGAAAAAATGGAAACAGATTCTGCTAAAATTCAAATATTATCAGACAGAAATCTAAAAAAGTGGGATTTAAAAAAACAAAATATTTCGTTAATCTTATCAACTTTAAAAGAAGATAAAAATAAAATAAAGCTATTAAATAGTGATAAATTTAAACTACCACTTTTAGACCAAGTAAAAGTAGTAAGCTCAATGGAAAATGATAATTTGAAATTAAGAGTTTTAAAAGATATTAATAGTAGAAATAAAATTTCAGAAAGTTCAAAAATAGCTTCAAATATAAAAATACTATCAAGCCTAAAAGACACAAACAAAATCATAAATTATATAAACAATAGAAAAAATATTCCAGAAGTAGATAATACTATAAAGAAACATAGAAATCTCATAGTTTTAAGTGTTTTAAACAATAAAGAAGACTTATCAAAAGAACAAATTGAAAAAATAAATAAAATGATGAATATTAAGCAGACTAAAGAAACACCTAAACTAAAAGAAGGAATGAAGGTAGGAATAGAAATTGAAGCGATAGGGAAAAATCGAAATGGAGCAATCACTGCAGACTTGTTAAAAAAGATAAGAAGATTAACAGGAGGATTCATGGCAAAAAGAGATGCAAGTCTAAAAGGATATAATAACAGTGAAGGGGTAGAAGTTGTTTCACCTGTTATGCAACAAGGAGATTTAGAAAAAATACCTATCATAACAGAACTTATGGAAAGAGGAGGTTTAGCCTCAAATAATACTTGTGGTGGACACATACATGTAGGAGCAGACTATTTAGATTCAGTAGAAGCATGGAAAAACTTTTTCGAAATATATAATAATTGTGAAAAAGTATTTTATAAAATGAGTAACCCAGTAGGAGAAGAATTTAGAACAGGACTTGACACTTATGCTAAACCATTTTCAAACAAAGTAAATATAAAGAAAAGTGTAAACTTATTAAAAGAAAAAGATTTAGATTCATTTATAGAAGATATAAAAGACATACAAACAGATAAGAAAGGCTCAAAAGACAGAAGGTTTGGACTTAATTTAGTAAATGTAAATAATATTCAAAAAAATACAATAGAGTTTAGATTGTTTGGAGGAATATTAGACGATACAAACAATAAATCTAAAGAAAAACCTGATGAAAAGCTATTTAATAACATTAGACTTTGTACGAGATTAGTAGAAGTTGCTAAAGAACTAGGAGATATAGAATTAAGCTTAAAAGGTAAAGAAAGGCTAACTAAGCAACAAAAAGCACTATTAAGAAAAAGGAATAGACTTTTCAAAAGAGTTAAAAGTGAAGATGAACTTGCTAAAAGATTCTCTGAATTACTGTTTACTGAAGAAGAACAAAAATTATATATGGACAGATATAGGAATTCACCTGAAAGACCAATTATTAAAAATATATCAAATACCAATAAAAGTCCTTATAGAGAAATCAAAGAAGAAGAGCGATAAAAGGAAGGAAGAATATGGATAAATTTAAAAATTTGATAATGATATTAAATAATGAAAAATATCAATATGACGGAAAAGAAGAATTGATGCAAAGTTTGTTAGGAGACGAAGAAAATGATTATAATGACATGTCAGAAACAGAAAAGAAAGAAAGAAGACGACTAAAAGCATATATAAATTTACAAGGACAAGAAGAATATATAACAAACTATAGGCAGGATTCATTAAAAAAAGGAAAATTTCCAGTAAACGAAAAATTCTTAATAGATAATGACGATATGTATATAATGTCATTATTGAGAATGAATGCAATGGTTCTTTTAGAAAGAAAAGAAGCTAATATATTTGCAAATAAAATAAACAAAGAAGATATTGATGATAATTTCTTAGTATTAAATGGCTACGCAGATGAAATTACAGAAAATTATAAAAAAGAAGTAGACCAGAAAAACGAAGAAAGAACATCAGAAAGATAAAAAATATAAAAAAGCATAAGAGGAGAGAAGTGTTATGGAAGAAAACATGAAAGAAAATATTGAAGAAGTAAAAGAACTTGAAGAATTAATGGGAAAAATTGCAGAGGCAATGCAACAATCAAGAAACAAGCAAGCAGCAATAGAGGCTAAAGACTATGAATTACATAATGAAACAAGACCTATGGTGGTAGACGAAGGAAAAGTACAACTAGAAGATATGAAAAAAGATAAAGAAGAATTTGACGAGATGACTATAAACGCATTAAAGCGTACTCAAGAAAGAGTAATGGGACTAAAAGAAAAAACGGAACAAGAGTACAATCAAAGGCTGGAAAAAAGTGTAAATAGAACAAATGAAATAAGAAGAAAATTAGAAGGAATAAAAGCACATTTTGAGGATCCAGAAACGATTACTCGAGCAGAAGAAAGTGCTAATAGAGCAATACAAAAAGAAGAAGAAAGTATGAGTGCATATCAAGCTAGACATGAAGATATGAGAGGAACATTAGATAATGCTGAAAACGATTTAAGAAACTATGCAATAGAATTAGATGCATTAGATGAAGTACAAGGAATAACTACACAAGGAAAAGATCCAACAAAAGAAGAAATGGATGAAAATATAATAGACGAAAATGAAATTAATGAAAGTGAAATAAAAAATGATGAAATAAATGAGAACGAAATAAGTAATAATAAAATAGAAGAAAATACTATAGATGAAAATGAAGTGAATGAGAATAACGATGACAATAGAAGAAAAGCCGAAGAAAACGAAACAAAAAATAAAACATGGCTTGAAACAGAAAAAGAAAAAGCAAAGAAAAGTTTAGAAGAATTAGAACAATCAGTTTCATACTTAGAATTAAGTGGAATTGAAGATAAAGAAACAATAGAACAAAGAGATGCAGCAAAGAAAAGAGTAGAATTATTAGAACATAAAGAATATGCAAGTTTATCAGAAGAATTAGAAAATATTGAAAGAATGTCAGCTTTTTATGGTGGAGAAATAGAAGAAAGCCTTGCAGACAGAAAAGTAGAAATAGAAGAAAGACTTAAATTATTAGAAAATGATGACGTAAGAGCGTTAGAAGAAGAATTAGAAAATGTTGAAAGATGGGTTGTGCATTATCAAGATGATCCAGAAGCAGCTAAACCATTCAAAGAACAAGCAGAAGAAATAAGACAAAAGTTAGACAAAGTAATAGAAACAATAAAAGATCCATCAAAAGAGCAAAGTCCAAATGAAAAAAGCAATCATCCAATTGAAGATATATTTAAAAGCCATAGAGAAGATAATACGGTTAGAATGGATGCAGATCAATTAAAAAGTGCATTAGAGATGTACAACGAAGCTTTAGAAAAAGGTGATACTGTAGGAGCACAAGCAATGGCAGTAAATATAAATGAAAGTTTATCTAAAGAAGGATTACAATGGCATGATGAAAAAGTCGAGAATCCAGAACAACAACCAGAAGAGCTACAAAATCAGCCAGAAATAGAGCCACAAAATCAATCACAACCAGAGCCTCAACCACAACCTCAACCAGAGCCAGAGCCTCAACCACAAACACAAGAAACAGCACTAAAAAAACCATCAATATTCAGAAGATGGATGAATAAAATAAGAGATTTCTTTAAAGGATATGACATGAAAGACTATTATAATCCAAAGGAAGAAGAACAAGTCAAAGATCCTCAACAAAGAGATGAACTTGCAGAAAAATTAGATGAAATAAGTAAAGACGATTCATTATCACAAGATGTTAAAGAATCTAAAATAGAACAAGCTCATGAAGAAAAAGGAAAAAATAATGATAACCAAGAAAAGAAAAATGAATTTGTTGAAAGATTAAAAATAATTAAAGCAGATAAAAGCATGACAGTTGAAGAAAAGGCAATGGCAGAAAAAGAAGTATATAGAGATATATCAAACGGGAAAATGTTTTCAAACATGGACAGCAAAGAAAAAACAACAGATGAGGATGAAGGACGTTAAACACAAACAAAAAACAATAAAAAAATAACTTTGTAAAATAATCGTTAAAACTTGACTTATTTCAATAAAAATGATAAAATATAAACCGTTATGGTAAAATACTCTCAATGTGTATTTCCGTAACGGTTTTATTACTTTTTTAACACAAATGTAATAAATGAAAAAATAAAAAAATAGGAGGTGAAATTTAAGTGCCAACAATCAATCAACTAGTAAGAAAAGGAAGAAAAACAAGTGTAACAAAATCAAACTCACCAGCTCTTCAACATGGATGGAACTCAAAAAATAAAAGACTAACAAACGACAG
>CANQGV010000036.1 GCA_947623475.1 uncultured Clostridia bacterium
TCTAATTGATGGTAGCAATTCATTTTCTTTTAATTCATCAGTTGCTATTGCTTTTTTTATAGCTTGTTTAATTTGTTCAAAAATAGGCTGATTACTACTATTGCTAATAATAATATCCATAAATAATCTCCTTTTTATTGCAACTGTTATATCTATAATATAACAGTTATAACAATTTGTCAATACTTTTGTCAAAAAAAATAAAAGATTATCTTTTTTATATTGATAATCTTTTAAATAAATAGTCATATAATTTGTATTACTTATTCAAATAATATTTATCGTCTTTTGTCTTAACTAACATATTATAATATATTCGTATTTTAATAAATAAAAACTTTTTATAAAAACCTCTTGAAAACTTATAAAAGTTATGTTAAGGTTAAGATAATAAATCGAATTATATAAGGAGAAGATTGAGAAATAAAATTTCGCATACCTGTTTCGAAATCGCTCCAATTAAAAAATAGCTATTTGATGTATATCAAATGGCTATTTTTTTACAAGTATAAAATTATAGTATCATTTATTTGATGATTCATTTCTTTTTAAGTCGCGAGGTATTTCATTATTCACTTTATGATTATAATATAATGTTGCTTTTTCAGTTAAATTTAAATCTGAAAAATTACTATTCTTAGTTATATTTGAAATAATTTCAGGTATTTCCTTCAGCAAAATATTATCTAACTTTTTAAAATTATCTTCAACTTCTTTAGAAACAGAAACATCCTTATTTATAACAGAAACTTCAGGAGACTTAACTACATTTTCCTCAATATTTAAAGCGTTAGAGATAATCAGTTTATAAATATCTGTTACAAGTGATGCATCAACTCCATTTTCCTTTGAAAATGTTTTTATATTTTTATAAATTTCATCTTCTCTTTTGGCTTGAAATAAAGGCAAATTGTTTTTTGATTTTATATCAGCGACTATTGGAATTAAAGACATTCTAAGAGTTATCATATTTTTTATAATATTATCATACATAGTTAATTCATTTCTTATACTTGACAAATCCATTATTTTACCTCAACTTTTCCTTAATAATTTCGTATAACAAATTCATTCTATAACATAAATTTAACAACTTTACACTACTTAAATAATTATATATTACATCTAAACTTTTTTCAATTTCTTTTTTTACAAAAAGTAAATCTGACTTATCCCAAGATTTTGATATTACTCTATTAAAAAAAGAAATATAACAAAATATTATCTCTTTTTAGATTTTATAGAAAATTCATGAAAAATATGTAATTTTTATAAAATATAGTGTATAATATGAATAATATATTATTTATATATTGGTCTCAAAAGGACCAAACCCGAGTAGACGCAAAGCGTCGCAAAAAGCCATTCACACGAATGGCTTTTTTATAATCTCTTTTTTTTAGTTATCGATTATTTCAGATGGTTTACTCCAATCACTTAAATTCAAGTTATTTAATTTATTATTAGGGATTATAGCAACTAAATACCAAAAACCTATATCTGCTGTTCCCACTTGAGGATAATCTTTATCAACAACAAAGTTAACAGTATTATCATCAAATGTTACGGATGATAGATGCACCTTTATACTTCCAGAGCTGACTTTTTCTACTTGTATAAATACTGAATTATCATTTAAGTAGTCTTTGTTTAAATCTAATTCATCTGAAAAAATACTATAAAAATTGTTTAATTCATCCTCGGAGTCAATAAAATATTTATTAATATTTGGAATATCACCAAGGCTTTCACGTGTTTTAAGCTCATATTTTATTACACCATTATTATCAACATCTTTTTCTTGATCATCTTCAGGAACATTTGAATTTTCTGATTCAATGTCTCTATTTAAATTGTCAACCATATATTCTAAACTAGCTGTTTTATAGAATAAATCCGATGTTTTACTATCAATCGTATTTTCTAAATTAACTATTTTATTGTTTAAATCTGATATTTCATGCTTATCTTTATATAAGTTATAAATAAAGATTCCTATTATAAAAAATATTATTAAAAATATTATTAAAAATAATATTAAAAAAATTGTAATCAATTTTATTTTTTTACTATTTTTTTCTTCCATATTTCTTCTACCTCTTTCTTTTTAGAAGTAATATTATTTTATCATTAAAATATTACTTTTACAATAAAATTCGAAAACGATTTCTTCTAAATCCTTGAAACTTAAACCTTTTGTTAAAATATATTTAACATTTAAGCTATACTGATTTAACGACTAACCTATCCAAATATATACAAATATCATCCTAAAAAGGGTGATATTTTGCTTTTTTAAGGTATTCACAAAATCAAGCTATTTTGGTATAATATAAGCGTAAAAAAGTGTGAAAGGCAAATATCTATAAAGGATAAAAGAAAGCTTTATCAAAAAAGGTATTAGTATGAAAAAAATAAATAAAAGAAAGAAAAGATATAGAAAAAGAAGAAATAGAAGAATTTTAATTTTTATATTAGTAATTCTTTGTATTTATTTTGCTGTTTATAAACCTAATCACGATAAAGAAAAAGTGAAAACAGAAGAAGTAAGCACATCAGTAGAAAAACAAGATAATATAGAAATATCAGAAAATGACAAAAATGAAGAGAACAACAATGATAATACTCAGGAAAATATAAAAACAAAAGAAGCTATGATTATTCCTAGAAAAGAAATCAATAGTTTTACCACAGACTGGCAACTTATATTAATAAATAAAAATAATAGAATACCAGATAACTATAGTGTGAAGTTGACAAATATTGAAAATAATCAGAAGGTGGATTATAGAATTGCAGGAGCATTAGAAAACATGTTAAAAGATGCAAGAAAAGTAGGAATAGATCCAATGGTATGTTCGAGTTATAGAACAAATAACAAACAAAAAGAATTATATAATAATAAAATAAATCAATATTTAAACCAAGGTTATAACAAAGAAAGAGCAATAGAATTAGCTTCTTATTGGGTAACTCTTCCAAATGCAAGCGAACATGAAATAGGACTTGCTGTTGATATTATTTCAAGAATTTATCAAAAATTAGATAAAAAACAAGAAACAACAGAAGTTCAAAGATGGTTAAGAGAAAATTCATATAAATATGGATTTGTAGTAAGATATCCACCTGAAAAAAGTGAAATAACATTGATAAATAACGAATCATGGCATTATAGATATGTTGGTATAGAAAATGCTAAATATATGTATGAAAATAATATGTGTTTAGAAGAATATATTGATTATTTAAAACAGTTCGAAAATTGACTAGTAAGTACAAAAAGCACTTGTAAAAATAGCCGTTATGGTGTAAAATACGAATATATGTAAATACTAACATACAAAGGGAGGAAAGAAAACAAAAAATGAGATTTGTAACTGATGAAGACTCGAAAAAAGAATATAAAAAATTTTTAGAAAATCATAATAGATGTAACTTTCAACAATCCCTAGAATGGGCAGAAGTTAAAAAAGACAATTGGAAACCAGAAGTAATATTAGCAGAAGATGAGGACAAAAATATAATAGGATCATTGTGTGTATGGATTAGAAAAATGCCGATTTTTGGTAATATCATGTATGCATCAAGAGGTCCTGTATGTGATATTCATGATATATCTGTTATGGAACAATTAACAAATGGAGCTAATGAACTAGCAAAAAAATATAAGGCTATAGTTTTAAGAATAGAGCCAGATATATTAAAAGAAGATAATAGATTTAGAGATGTAGTAACTAGTTTAGGATATAAAATAAAAGATGATGCAAAAGATTTTAAAGACGAAATACAACCAAGATTTGTATTTAGATTAGATATAAAAGATAAAACTGAAGATGAAATATTTGCAGCATTTCACCAAAAAACAAGATATAATGTTAGATTAGCTAAAAGAAAAGGTGTAGAAATAAAAGAAGGAACAAAAGAAGATTTAAAAGACTTTCATAAAATAATGATAGAAACAGGAAAAAGAGATGGATTTATAATAAGACCATTAAGCTATTTTGAAAAAATGTATGATTGTTTAGCACCAGAACATATGAAAATACTTATGGCTTATTATGAAGGAGAGCCAATATCAGGAGTTATACCTATATTCTATGGAAATAAAACATGGTATTTATATGGAGCAAGTAGTAACAAGCACCGTAATTTAATGCCAAATTATTTATTGCAATGGGAAATGATAAAAATGGCTTTAAAAAGAAAAGATGATATATATGACTTTAGAGGTGTATCAGGAGTAGTTGATAAAGATCATCCACAATATGGATTATATCGTTTTAAAAAAGGATTTGGAGCAACTTTTACAGAATTTATAGGAGAAATTTACATACCATATAAACCTTTAAAATATAAACTATACAAATTTTCTGAAAAAGCATTTAGAACATTAAGACAAATAAAAAGTAAAATAAAAAAATAATTCCTAAGAAAGGTTGAATATATTTTGAAAAAACTTGTAGTAAAAAAAGAAGATTTGAAACATAATATAGAAGCTATAAAAGAACATGCAAAAGCAACAGGAAAAGATGATAAAGGAAAAAATGTAAAAATAATAGCAGTAGTCAAAGCAAATGGATATGGTTTAGGAATTGTTGAATTCACAAATTTTTTAATTGACAATGGAATTGACTATTTTGCTGTTAGCACAATAGAAGAAGCTTTACAACTTAGAAAGGCAGGAATAAAAGAAAAAATATTGATGTTATCATCTACAGCAATAAAAGAAGAAATAGAACAATTAGTTGAAAATAATATAATATTAACAATAGGCTCTGAAAAGGCTGCTCAAATAGCTAATGAAATTGGTAAAAATAAAAACAAAAAAATAAAAGCACATATAAAAGTAGATACAGGCTTTGGAAGATATGGGTTTATATATACAGAGCCAGAAAAAATAGTAGAAACTATTGAGGAAAATAAAAATATAGAAGTAGAAGGAATCTTTACACATTTCTCATTAGCTTTTTATAAAAAAAGTGAATATACACATATACAGTTTGATAGATTTATAAATGTAATTGAAGTATTAAAACTAAACGAAATAGACGTAGGAATGTTACATGTATGTAATTCATCAGCATTTATAAAATGGCCTATAATGCACTTGAATGCAGTAAGAGTAGGCTCAGCTTTTACGGGAAGATTGCCATTTAGAACAGAACTAGGAATTAAAAAAATAGGAACATTAGAATCACAAGTAACTGAAATAAAAATATTACCAGAAAAATTTAATATAAGTTATTCAAATTGTTATACTACCAAAAGAGAAACAAAAGTAGCTATAGTTCCTTGTGGTTATATTGATGGAATAAATATGATAAAAGGCGAAGATGCCTTTAGAAATGTAGATAAAATAAGAGGAATAGTAGGAAGCATAAAAGATTTATTTAGAGATAAAAAAATATATGTCGAAATAAATAATCAAAAATGTGAAGTATTAGGAAAAGTTGGAACATTTCATGTTACAATAGATGTTACAGGAAAAGATGTTGAAATAGGAGATATAGTAAAATTTTCAACGCCACCTATATATGTAAATAGAGATATACGAAGGGAGTATGAATAATGAAATTTTTAAAAAAAGTAGGAAATTCTATTGTTAAAACTGAAAGATATGCAGAAATGGCAGCAGATGGCGTAAAATCTGCAATAAAATATGCTCTTGCAATAGTTGCTATAATGTCAATAGTAGTTGGGCTAGGAAGTGTTTATAGAACAAATCAAACAATTAACGAATTAGCTAACTATATTGAAAATAATATACCAGAATTTTCATATAAAGATGGGAACATATCAGTTGAAGGAGAACAACCTGTAACTATTGAAAGTAAAGAAACAGGAATAAATAAAATTATTATTGATACTAATGATAAAACAGAAGAAGAAATATCAAAATATAAAGAAACATTAAAAGAATCTGGAATAGGAATGTTAATATTAAAAGATAAGATTATACTACTAGATAATTCAAATGAAGTAAGTAATAATATTAAAGATATGCTTGCTCAATTTGGAATAAATGAATCAAATGAATTTACAAAAACAGATTTTTTACAATACTTACATGGTAATCAAATGTTTAATGTGTATATAGGAATATTTACAATGACATATATATATGCAATCATTATGTATATGATTCAAACATTAGGTATTGCAGCAGCAATAGCAATAATAGGATATTTCGTAGCAATGATATTAAAAGTAAAAATGCGTTACAGAGCAGTATTTAATATGGCTGTATATTCTTTAACATTATCTTCAATATTGCAAATGATTTATTTAGGAGTAAACATATTTACAACATTTAATATTACTTACTTTGATATTATGTATTCAGGAGTAGCACTTATTTATCTAATAGCAGCGATATTTTTAACAAAAATAGATTTGGAAAAACAACAAGAAGAATTAACAAAAGTTGAAGAAGTTCAAAAAGAAGTAAGAGAAAAAATAGAAGAAGATAAGAAGAAAGAAGAGAAAGATAAGAAAAACGAAACAGACGACAAAAAAGAAAAAGAGAAAAAAGATAAAGAAAAATCAAATAAAGAAACTAATAAAAAAGGAAAAACTACAAAGAAAAAAACTAAAAAAGAACAAGGTGGAGAGCCAGAAGGTTCTAATGTATAGAAAGGAAGAAAAATGAGTAAAAATAACGACAACCACAATAAAGAAAAAAAGAAAAATCAAACAACTTTATTAATAATTTTGTTAATTTTATTAATAGTTTTGTTAGGAGCAACAATAGCATTATTAAATAAAAATAATTCTGATGAAGAAAATAAGACTTTAGCATATACTGATTTAATAAAAGAAATTTCTTATGGAAATGTAGAAAAAATAGAAATGACAGTAGGAAGCACTAAAGCTAAAGTAAAAATGAAAAACGAAGAAGAAGAAAAAAGTACTATATTGCCAAATACAGAAGCTTTTATAGAATTAGTACAAACAAGAGTTGCAGAAGGAAATGAAATTGAATTAAAACAAAATCCAAGAGGTTTTTTAGAAACAGCAAGTAGCACATTATTTTCTTTATTACCAACATTGATAATGGTAGCATTATTTATAATGTTATTCAAAATGCAAGGTTTAGGTGAAAAAGGAAAAGTATATGATGACACAGAAAGAAAAACAAAAACAAGATTTGATGATGTAGCAGGGTTAGATGAAGAAAAAGAAGAATTAGTTGAAATAGTAGACTTTTTAAAGAAACCTGAAAAATTTGTAAAAATGGGAGCAAAAATTCCAAAAGGAGTTTTACTATATGGAAAGCCAGGAACAGGTAAAACACTTATAGCTAAAGCAATAGCTGGAGAAGCAGATGTTCCTTTTATATCAATGAGTGGATCAGAATTTATAGAAATGTTTGCTGGATTAGGAGCATCAAGAGTTAGAAAACTATTTGAAAAAGCAAGAAAATTAGCACCATGTATAGTTTTTATAGATGAGATTGATGCAATTGGCTCTAGAAGAACAAGCAATAGTGGAGCTGAAACAGAAAACAACCAAACATTAAATCAATTATTAGTTGAAATGGATGGATTTGGATCAGAAGAAACTATAATAGTACTAGCAGCAACTAACAGACCAGAAATGTTAGACAAAGCATTATTAAGACCAGGAAGATTTGATAGACAAATTACAATTCCTACACCAGACTTAACAGGAAGATTAGAAATATTAAAAATACATTCAAAAGAAAAAAGATTGTCTGATGAAGTGAACTTAGAAAGCATTGCAGAAGATACAGCAGGATTCACAGGTGCAGAATTAGCAAATATTTTAAATGAAGCAGCAATAATTGCAACAAAGAGAGAACATGAAGATATTGAAAATGAAGATATTGAAGAAGCTGTTAAAAAAGTAACTGTAGGAATTGAAAAACATAGTAGAGTAATTTCTGATCATGATAAAAAATTAACAGCATATCATGAAGCTGGCCATGCTGTTGTAAGCCAATATCTTCCAACTCAAACACCAGTTAAAGAGGTATCAATAATACCAAGAGGTGTTGCAGGAGGATATACATTATATAAATCAAATGAAGACAAGTACTATATTTCAAAAACAGAAATGAAAGAAAAATTAATAGCATTACTTGGAGGAAGAGCAGGAGAAAAAATCGCAATGGATGATATTTCAACAGGAGCAAGTAATGATATAGAAGTTGCAACAGAAATTGCAAAAGATATGGTAACAAAGTATGGAATGACGGATTCGCTAGGACCAATTGATTTAAAAGGAAAGCAAGAATATGAAATACGTTTATTTGGAGATAAAATAGAAGATAAAGTCGGAGAAGAAGTAAGAAGACTAATAGATGAGGCATATAAAAATGCACAAGAATTATTAAGACAACATAGAGATAAATTAGATCAAATAGCATTAACATTAATAGAAAAAGAAAAAATCAATGAAACAGAATTCAATCAAATTTTTAATGGATGAAAGAAGGTGCTTGAAAAATGAATAAGACAAAAAGAAAAATATTCGAAACCTCAATGAAATTATTTGCCAAAAAAGGTTATGATGCAACAAGTGTAGAGGATATAACAGCAACAGTAGGTGTAGCAAAAGGTACATTATATTATCATTTTTCAAGCAAAGAAGAAATATTTAATTTTTTGGTTGTAGAAGGAATAAAATTATTACAGAATAGTGTTGATATAAAAACTGAAAAATTAAATAACTATCTTGATAAAATAAAAGCTATAGTACTTATTGAGGTAAAAATAATATTTAAATATGAAGATTTAATTACTATATTATTAAGTCAGTTTTGGGGAAATGAAATAATAAATCAAACATGTAAACAACAAGTTTTCAATTACATAAATAAAATAGAAACAATAGTAGAAAAGGGAATGGAAAAAGGTGAAATAAAATATGGAGACCCAAAGGCTGTAGCAGCAGAAATATATGGTTTGATATGCTCAGGGCTTGTATATAAATTAAGAAAACAAGATATGACCATAATGGATATGTATAAGCAATTTGAAGATACGGTTATAAAAGGGTTGGAGGTATAAAAAGTGAGAGAAGCAATTCATGAAGCAATGGAAATAAAAGATTTAAAAGATATGTTAGAAAAGACGGAAGAGTTATATGCAGACAGACCTGCTTTTATATATAAAGTAGATGATTCTGATGAGTTTAAAGAAATAACACATAAAGAATTCAGAAATGATATAAAAGCATTAGGAACAGAATTAGTAGCAAGAGGTTTAAAAGATAAAAGAATAGCTATTATATCTGAAAATCGTTATGAATGGTGTGTAGCATATTTAGCAGTAGCAACAGGAACAGGAGTAGTTGTTCCATTAGATAGAGCACTTCCAGGTAATGAAATTGAAAATTTAATAAAACGTTCAGAAGTAGAAGCAATATTCTATTCAGAAAAGTATAATGACGTAATGAACAAAATTAAAGAAAAAGGCTCAACAAAAATAAAATATTTTATTTCAATGGATGAAAAGAAAGAGAAAAAAGGAATATATTCTCAATCACAATTGATCAAAGAAGGAAATAAAAAAATAAAAAAAGGAAACAGAGAATTTTTAGATGCAAAAATAGACAATGAAAAAATGGGAATAATGTTATTTACTTCAGGAACAACAGCTCAATCTAAAGCTGTTATGTTATCTCATAAAAATATCTGTGCAAACTTAATGGACATTGTAAAAGTAATAAAAATAACAGAATATGATAGATTCTTATCATTTTTACCATTACATCATACTTTTGAATGTACAGTATGCTTTTTACACGCAGCATATAAAGGAACAGCTATAGCTTTTTGTAGAGGGATAAGATATATAGCAGATGATATAAAAAATTATAAAATTACTGCAATGATATCTGTACCAATTCTTTTTGAAAACATGTATAAAAGAGTCTTAAAAACAATTGAGAAAAAAGGACAAATGAAAAAATTACAAAAAGGAATAAAAATAAGTCAATTTTTATTAAAATTCGGAATAGATGTTAGAAAGAAAATGTTTAAAGAAATACATGATAATTTAGGAGGAAAAGTAAGGTTATTCGTATCTGGAGGAGCTGCATTAGATCCAGAAGTTGAAGAAGGATTTAATCAATTAGGACTTACAATGTATCAAGGCTATGGATTAACAGAGACATCACCAGTTATAGCAGCAGAAGATGATAAATTTAGAAGAAATGGCTCAATAGGAAAAGCCTTCCCAAGTTTAGAAGTAAAAATAGATAAACCAGATGAAAAAGGAATAGGGGAACTTATAGTTAAAGGACCAAGTGT